>NZ_JBARMD010000459.1:0-8011 GCF_049802275.1 Occallatibacter sp.
CCCTACTGGCACGCAAAGGAGTTGCTGGCGGAAAAGCGGGGAGTAATCGTTCCGTTCGAGAACCCAGGCGCCATTGCCCAAGCAGTGATCGCGTTGCTGGAAAACGATGCCGAACGTCATGCGATGCGGAAGCGCGCCTATTTGCATTCCCGCAGCACAACCTGGCAGAAGACGGCACGAGCATACATGGCTAGCTTTCAACGTGCCCGGTTTGAGCGCACGTTACAGCCGAGACCTGCCCAACCGGATGATCACTTGTCGGACCCGGCGGATTGTCTTCCCGTGCTGAATACGGGACACCTCTTGACTATGACGGATGAAACCGGCATGTTGCAGCATGCAATCTTCTCTGTGCCCAACACGCGCGAGGGATATACGACTGACGACAACGCACGCGCGCTCGTGGTGTCAACGCGGCTGGACGAGTGCCATGGCTATGAAGATAAACAGGAGCACACCGACCTTTCTCGCCGATATCTCGCGTTTCTGTGGCTTGCATTTCATCCCGATACCGGGAGGTTCCGAAATTTTCTTGGCTACGACCGCAAGTGGCTGGAGGATGTCGGCTCAGAAGATAGCCATGGTCGCGCGTTGTGGGCTTTGGGATCGGTTCTAGGCCACTCGCGGAATGCCGGACTGCGCGGTGCTTCAGGCAGATTATTTGAGGCCGCCGCACCCGCGGCTCTTACGTTTAGCAGTCCTCGTGCCTGGGCATTCAGCGTGCTCGGCATGCAGGCATATCTGGACTGGTTCCCAGGGGATCGAGCGATTCAAGGCTCTCGTAATGCACTCGCCAACAGACTATTGGACATCTACGAACGCAGCCATTCCAGGACCTGGCAATGGTTTGAGAAGAGCCTTTCGTACTCGAATGCAAGGTTGTCACACGCGCTCATCCTCGCAGGATGGCGAAGCAATAACCAGAGGATGATCGAAGCTGGAATGGATTCTCTGAAGTGGTTAGTTGCCGAGCAACATCGTGGCGATCGGGAGATATTCGTGCCCATTGGCTCAAGCGGCTTCTTTGTCGAGGGAAATGAGAAAGCACGTTTCGATCAGCAACCAGTCGAAGCTTGCGCAACAGTCTCTGCCTGCCTGGAGGTATACCGGCTGACCGAGGAGAGCCAGTGGCTCGAAGAAGCCCATCGTGTATTCCGGTGGTTTCTTGGTAAGAACGACCTTCAGGTGCCGCTCTATGACCCGATCACCGGTGGGTGTAGAGACGGGCTTCACCCTGACCGCGTAAATGAAAACCAGGGAGCGGAATCAACGCTCTCGTTCCTCATGGCCCTGCTTGATATGCAGGCAGCTACGGTAGCCAGTGAAAACGAACAGCAGCATGGAATGAGTGTCGCCTCTTGAATTTGGTAACCACCCCGGCTTCATCGCAGGATCCAGCGGCTCAGGAAGTACCTGGAGCAAAGGGATGTACTGAGATCCCCATCTTCACCCGTCATCCCGGCAATCCGATTCTGAGCCGGCAAGACTGGCCATACCCGATTAACAGCGTCTTTAACGCGGGGGCCGTACTCCTGCCTGACGGAGATACTCTGCTACTTTGCCGAGTCGAAGACAGAAGCGGCCTTTCGCATCTTTGCGCGGCCCGATCCGCAAACGGAGTTGATGGATGGCGAATCGATCCCCAACCAACGCTGATCGGAAATCCGGCAGAGTACCCTGAGGAAATTTGGGGAATTGAAGATCCCCGCATTACATACGTACCGGAACTTGAGCAATACGCGGTGGCCTACACCTCTTTTGCGCGCGGCGGCCCAGGAGTCTCACTGGCACTAACCAAAGATTTCAGAAGCTTTGAGCGATTCGGCGTAATCATGTCTCCTGAAGATAAGGATGCTGCCTTGCTTCCTCGAAGGATTGGAGGGCGCTGGGCTCTCATTCATCGGCCGGTGACATCGCTCGGTGCGCACATGTGGATTTCTTACTCGCCGGATTTGCGGCATTGGGGCAGCCACAAGATCATTCTTGAGGCGCGGCGTGGCGGATGGTGGGATGCGAACAAGATTGGCCTCTGTTCGCCTCCGATCGAAACTGCAAAAGGATGGCTTGCAATCTATCACGGAGTGCGCCAGACAGCGTCGGGGAATATCTATCGCCTGGGACTTGCACTCTTCGATCTCGAATGTCCGGATAAATGCTTGCAGCGAGGCGACTCCTGGGTGTTTGGTCCAGAAGCACCTTACGAACGCGGCGGAGATGTGAACGATGTTGTGTTTCCGTGCGGACAAACCATCGGCGCGGATGGAGACACTATAAACCTGTACTACGGCGTCGCTGACTCCAGCGTCGCTCTGGCCACGGGCAGCATCCAGTATCTTCTCACCTGGCTGGACGCGAATTCGAAGTCGACTCAGATAGCGAATCATTAGTGCGATGGAATGTGCGGAAGAGGAAAGCAGAGTGAGTCACACAGGCTGGCGCCGGCCCACTTGGATGCCGGAACTTCTTTGGATAAGGTGTAAATGTCCACGATGTAACTCCATCCAATTCAAACCAGCCGAGCTGCGCCCATTCGATGGCCTGCTACAGGTGATGGGGATGCAGCCGGTTCGGTGCATGTTCTGCTGGCGCCGCTATTACTGGGTCACGTTGCGTGGAGCCCCTGCTAGTTGAGTTCTCGCCAGCACTCACTTGGGACCGCTTCCGAAACGAAGTACGCTCCAGGCACAAGAGAATCGGCCGGGCAAGTATCCCCGGCCGCAAACGGACTGGTATTTCTTGTCTGCCTTGGCATTACCAGAGTTGACTGGCTCGGGACGCTGAATAGGAGGCAGATCATTGGGGTGGACAACCGTGCGCGAATGCGATTCATCTGCCTGCTTCTTCTGTAGGACGTCGCGCGGCTCGCTGGTCCTCGCGCCATTGCCTTGGGGATTGGATGTATCCATTGCACGCGCCGACGCGGCAGATTGATGGTCGTTGCCGGCTTCTGGTCTGGAGGCAGCGCCCATAGCTGGGTTGCCGTGATTTGACGTTGCTCGCAATTACGCTCGTAGGTTTTCTGCGCGAAGGCCGCTTCAATATTTACCACGGCAGCCATAATATCGACGGCTATACTTCGACGACATTGGGGGCGGCGAAATGTCGATGACTGCCTCGGCGATAATACGCTCATTCAGAACCGAATGGATCGCGCTTAGATTTTAGATTTTCTGGATTGAGATTTGCGCTGCAGTCAAGCATAGCTATCCACTCTTCATTGCACGAGATCCGATTCGAGGGGACCCAAAACTATTGTGCCTTCGTAGATCCGATCAGTCTGGATGCTGCGTTTGCTCCTCCCGATGGCCACGGTCTTCTTTTCTTCGGTCGTGTTTACATACAGAGTGCGACCATCTACTGATCTGGCGTAAACACCTTCAGGAGTGGAAGGGCCAGCTTGAATGCCTGCAAGTCGGAGGACGCGTTCGAGGATGGCACCGATAGTGGAAGGGTTGGACTCGGTCGCGAGATATAGGGCATTGCCTTTACCAAATCTATTGATCGTGATTGCCGGGCTGTGATCTGCGGTATCTGTGAAGCGGGTGAGCACCGTGGCCGTTGACGGCTCGAGCACCTCGTATCGGCGTGAGTTGACAGAGATTGACTTGCCATCCAGATCGAACCTCAAGACAGTCGAATCATAAAATGCATTGGTCTTCAGTCCGAACACGTCGCTCAATCGGCCCGGCAGCGGAGTGTCAAACCATTGTCCATGCTCATCGACCTTGGCCGAGAGTGCTGTCATCAGCACTGTACCGCCGTTGCTCACGTATTCCCGGAGCGCCGATGCGCTCGCTGCGTCCATCAGGTAGTCAGCTGGAACGACGACCAGTTTGTAAGCTGAAAGATTCTCGTGTCCGATGTTGATGATGGTGGTGTCGAGATTGGCGCGAAAGAACGGTTCAAAGGCGCCTTGTACCTGCTCGGTATAGGGGGGCTTGAAGTATTGAAGCGTTGTATTGGAAGGGCCGTTGGGATGAGAGTCAATAAAGGAATCGAATGAATAGGCTATAGCGATTTCGGGATGCGTGTAGCGAGGGAATCCATATTTGGCGAGCTGTTTGAATTCCGTGGCAATACGGGCGAACTCACCCACTTTCCATGAAGGAGTTCCGTCATGGTCTACCAGCCCGAAGAGCGCTTGTTCCTCGCCTCCCTGATGACTGTTAAACGTCCAGGCAAGGATTCCTTGAGCTCCCATCATGAGCCCGAGGTAGGCGTACATGCGGCTGCGGCCCGGTGTTCCGTAGAATCCGCCGCCGCCTGCAGTGAACTCGTTGAACCATATCGGAGTCGGCAATGCTCCTTTCGTCATCAACGCGCCGAATGAACCGCTGATGGGATCACCGGGATAGAAGCCTTCAGCTCCGTATGAGACATAAGCCTTGTAGGTGGAAAGGTAGTCAAAGCCGCGTCGCGCTGCCGTGTCCCAGAGATTCGAAATTGATGGAATCTCTGGCATGTCTCTCTGACGAATCGCGTCCAGTTCTTTCAGGCGAGCCACGGTTACATCCGACCAATAGCGATGCAGGTCAAGGTATCGCTCCGATGGTCCGGGGCCGTTTGCGAGCGGGAGATCGACATCTTCAAATTTGTTCAGCCGGCGCGACCATCTCTGCGTTGCCCACGCCTTGTTCAGTGCGTCGATGGTTACGTACTTCTGCTTGAGCCATGTGATGAAGCGTTGCCGGTCAGCCTCCGAATACGACATGAAGCCGTTTCCGATTTCGTTGTCATAGCCGACGGCGATCACCGCGGGATGATGCGCATAACGCTTCATCAACGCGTCAGCCATGATCCCCGCCTCGCGAATGTAGTTGGGGTCGCTGATGTTGTCCATGTAACGCTCGGCTGG
This sequence comes from Occallatibacter sp., assembly GCF_049802275.1. Lineage (NCBI taxonomy): Bacteria > Pseudomonadati > Acidobacteriota > Terriglobia > Terriglobales > Acidobacteriaceae > Occallatibacter > Occallatibacter sp. The sequence continues at coordinate 4,856 of NZ_JBARMD010000459.1, forward strand.
AGGAAGGCGTGTGCCGTCTTGCGCAACGATATCAACGCCCAGGTACGCGCGATGCAGCCAGATCGGCGCGGGCAGACCGGGAATGTCCAGAATTACGCGAATTCCGGCCGCATGCATCTTGTCCATGATGCTGTCGAACCATTCAAAGGTGAACTTACCCTGCGATGGCTCGAAGGAATCCCACGACAGATCGCCCATCCGCACGACGTTGAACCCGGCGTCCTTCATGATGGCGATGTCCTTGTCGATTTGAGCCGGAGAGCGGTCAATGGGTTGATAACACGTGCCCACGAAAAGCTGCCCCGGACCCGGCCAGGTCGGATGAGCTGAGGTGTTCTGTGCGCTTGCCGCGAGGCTTGAAAGCCACAGGCCAACGACAGCAAGAAATAGAAAAGCGAGAAACTGGACTCGCCCGTCGAAGTAGCTTGCCTTGCGGGTCCTTTTGTCACCCGGACATTTAGCGGGAATTGACATGCAGCACATCAATCATTTGCCTTTCTCGCTGCGCACCAGCTTCACAAGAACGATGTCGTTACTGTTCATCGGAAATGTGAATTCAACATTGCCGCCAGTATCGCCCCGCACGACTTTATCCGTCTCCGGAAGATCCTGCGTGAGTTCGTTCAGATGCGCGATCTGCGCTTCAGTCAGCTCTTTGGGAGAACCGAGTTCGATGTAGGTGGTGTAGGCATCATTCGCATGAAACCCCGTGCGATGCAGTTCAAGGTGATATGAGGCATTAGCGGCTAGGTGCGTCAGATGCAGACTCACAGGCGCGACGGCATGCGATGGAATCACCTTCGTATAGAACGAGCGATTGCTGACCTTCTGGTCGGGCTGTTCGAAGTCCCAGATTACAGCCGTTACGTTTCCATCCTTTGTGGACAACATTGCCTGCGGGTCGTTGGTTGCAAGGTTGTCTCCCTGGAGCGCATGCAGATACTTGTACGCGAAGTACGCCGGCTTGCGAATTCCCTGAGGGTTCAGCAATCCGAATCCCCCTTGAAAGGGTGCGGTCGGCGGCCCCGGCTCCTCAAACAGGTCGGTGTAGGTCCAGTAGCTCATTCCCTGCAGCAATCCGTGGCTGGCTTTGAGCTTGGCGAGAATGTAGGGTGCGCTGATGTAAGAGTCGTGCACGGAATCGCGCGGCGTGTAGCTGGTGCTCCACTCAGTGAAATAGAGCGGCAGAGCAGGGAAAGCTGATGCAGATATCTGCTCGCGGATATGCCGCACGTCTCCGATAATTGCGTCGGGCGAAGGATCGAGCTTGGTATCGCTTTTTCCGTTCTCATCCAGAAATCCGCCTTGCACGCCGTAAGTATGAGTAGTCACAAAATCCACCGGAGCGCCGCTCTGCTTCGCGTGTGCCAGGAATTCGGGCACCCATGCCGCTCCGGCCGTGCTGGGTCCGCCGACGCGCAACTTGGGGTCGACGTTTTTAATCGTCTTCGCGGTCAAATCGTAGAGTTCGAAATATGCCTTCTGGTCGCCGCCCTCCCAGAAGCCTGAAAGGTTTGGCTCGTTCCACACTTCGAAGTACCAGGTGCGAACTTCGTCCTTTCCGTAGCGCTCTTCAATGTGCCGGACAAAGGCATCAACCAGGTTGCGCCAGCCATCCGGCTTTGGATGCGATGTGTTCCCGTGCCAATAGAAGATGCTGTTTTGAGAAGTCGCAAGCGTTTTCGGCGTAAAGCCGAGCTCGACAAACGGCTTGATATTTCGCGCCAGCAGATCATCGTAGAGCTGGTCGATCTTCGTCCAGTCATACACGGTCTTGCCGTTTTCAATGCGCACGGTTCCGAGGACATCGTGGAAGATGGCGTGGAAGCGTATATAGCGAAAACCAAGCTCGTCGGTTACGAGCTTGAGCTGCGCTTGGCTGTCATCCCGAATCAACGTTCCGGGATAATCGGAGCCAACCGAAAGATCAAAGAAGCGATCGACCGGACCGCGTGCATCTTTCGCGTTCACGACGATCTCGCGCGCTGAACTCTGATCCTGTTGCGCGGAAACACGCGGGATGGATGATACTGCGAGAGCACCGAGGGCGAAAATCAAAAATTGCCGCAACAAAGAATGCCGCATGAAGTTCTACTTCCTTGGAGAACAAGTTGAGATTACGAGAGCCGATGTGATCGTAGCACCGCTTCTGACCAAGTCGCCTGTGTCGATTGGTTCTTGACAGGGGCTAAACGCCAGAAATCGATATACCTGTTCACGCGAGTGTCACCTTGAGCACCACCGCGTAATCCACTGCCGGTTTATATAGTTTCGGAAGCTCCACCATCAGGGCGTCAGTCTGCTGTTTCCAATTAACCTTCTGGTCGGTTCCCAAAAGTTCGAGCTTGCCAATTCTTCCCGGTTTTGTTTGCGCTGAAAGTCCCAGAGACTGAACTGTGAACGATCCCGTGGTCCACCCTAGCACCAGTGCGTAGACCACAGTATTTGCTTTATTGCGCGTGAACCGGATATCTTTCTCTCCCAGTTTCTTCACGCTTCCGCCCTGGAAGGAACCCGCCTTCACGCTATTGGGTCCTTCACCGTAAACCTTCCATGGCCTAGTTTCGTAGATCGCCTCACTATTGGTCTGCATCCACGCTGTGATGCCGTCGAGCACCGCGATTTCCTTGCTGTCAATGGTTCCGTCAGGTCTGCCGGGGACATTGAGAATGAACGTGCCGTTCTTGCTCACGGTGTCAATCAGCCAGTGGATCACGTCGCGCGGAGGTAGGTACCCGCCGTACTGTCCCGGTTTCTCGTACAGCGAGCGGAGATAGTGCCAGGTACCGAGGCAAGTCTCCGATTGCCAAGGATGCCTCATGATCTCGGCGGTAAGCCCACTCTCATAGTCTGCGACAACAGCTTTGACCAGCCGGTCGGGAACATCTTTGACGTTCAGAACGGCTTCCAGCTTGCCGCCGTTTTGTCTGAGGCTGTTGTTGTAGAAGTAGGCGCCAATGTTCATCCCGGCCCAGCCTAGCGGTAGAAGCGAATCGTCAAAGTAAAGCAGATCGGGATTGTGCTGGTCGATGAGATCGCGCGTCCGATCGTAGAAATTCTTCACATACGATGTGTCGGGCAATGCACTGGCCGGGTGTTTTACGCCATAGAGTCGCTGAGGATCGAGCCCCTGCCACCACTGATCTTTGCCTTCTG
>NZ_JBARMD010000460.1:0-12726 GCF_049802275.1 Occallatibacter sp.
CCCCTGCGACGCCGTTTTGGCTTCTTGCTTTGAGCGCCGGACCGTTGGTCACATCAGACCAGATGCAGATGCTGCGCGAGTGCGGCAATGACGAGTGCCGGTGGCTCTTTCTCGATACCAGCAAGAACCACACGCGGCGCTGGTGCGATATGAAGATCTGCGGGAACCGGATGAAGGCGCGGCGATTCAAGGCTCAACACCGGGACTGAACCATTGGTTGAGAGGCACTGGCATGACTGCATGCTGGCCATGGCAGCCGTGCGGTCTTCCTAATCGACCAAATCTGTTCCTGAATCCCTCACTCTGGGTCGGCCTTGAATCGATCTACGCCGTCCAGGCTGCACCCAAAGCATGCAGGATGAGGCAGTCTCCGACGCTCAGGTGGGCTGAGTCAGCGAGGAGCTGGTAAGCATAATGAACGTTTGTGTTCTGGGTTAAACACCAGGGCTCGTGCCGAATGATTCCCTCACAATGCCTGCAAGCAGAAGCTGCGCTGTATCGGTTGCTGTGGATCAGCGGAGGTCCGTCTCGTCCTTGCACTGGTGACTCCTTCGATAGCTGCGGACATGCTGAACGCGAGAAATCGATTGCTTGCTGCGCGCAAAAGGCTCCGCGGCGTTGCCAGAGCCTGGTTCGCTGCCGGGGAGCGTGCCTGCATTTTGAGTATGTAACCGGTGACGGCGCCTGCATGTGATTTGGGTCACTCGGGCAGCGGCTTCGCAATACGGACGCAATGGGGGAAGCGAGTTCTTTGGGTGTCACGCGCGGTCATCGAACGATCAGCGATTGTAACAGCGGTCCTGCCCGGTGAAACTTAGCTTTGCTCCTTTAGACTGAATGCAATGATTTCGTTTGAGCGAACGGGCTGGGCGTCGCTGGCGGTTGTGTGGTGCGCATTGCTTTCGGGATGCGGAACGCCGGGTACTCCACAGCCTCCGTCGCTCAACCTGGCGGATCCTGTGGGAGATCTGTCTGCGATACGGACAGGCGACAGGGTTGAGCTTACCTGGACCAATCCAAAGCGCAATACTGATAAGACCATGCTGAAACCCGATGTAGCGGCGCGCATCTGCAGGCGCGAAGGGACCGGGGATTGCAACCAGGCCGGGACAGACCTGGTGGTCGCGCCGGGAGAGCCGGGGAACTTCACGGATAAATTGCCGGGTGCTCTTGCGAGCGGTGATGCGCGGCCAGTCAGTTATTTTGTGGAATTGCGCAACAAGAAGGGCCGTTCGGCGGGATTGTCGAATGCGGCGACGGTGCTGTTGGGGGAGGCTCCCCGGCGGATCGAAGGACTCAAAGCTGAAGTGCGCAAGCAGGGGGTGGTGCTGAGCTGGACTGCGGACGGCGAGAACGCGCCGGTGAAGCTTGAGCGAAAGCTTCTGACTCCACCGGCAGCAAAGTCGGAGCAGGGGCCACTGGCTCCGGCGCCTGAGGCGATCAATGTAACGCTGCTGGTGAATGAGGGTACGGCGCAGGGTCGCGCGATGGACAAGACGATTCACTTTGGCGAGACCTATGAATATCGCGCGCAGCGGGTGCGTCGCGTGGATGTGGATGGGAAGACTCTGGAACTGGCGGGCGACCTCTCTCAGCCCGTCGATGTGGAGGCGAAGAATATCTTTCCGCCCGACGTGCCCGGGGGCTTGGTGGCAGTGGCAGCCGCGGGCGAAAACGGCGCTGGACCGGCAGTCGATCTGAGCTGGCAACCGGATACGGAGGCCGATTTGGCGGGTTACCTGGTCTATCGTCGTGAAGGCGGGGGAGCGTGGCAGCGGATCTCTCCTGCGACACCTGCCATAGAACCGGCGTTTCATGACGCGCACGTCGAGCCGGGACATACTTATCAATATGCAGTGACTGCGGTGGGCAAGGATGGACACGAAAGTGACCGTTCTGCTGAGGCGCACGATATGGTTCCGCAGCCGTAAGGCACGAGGAGATAGCGATGAGGTACTGCCGATTTCGTTTTGAGAATCAGGTTATGTACGGGTCGGTTGAGGAACGCGGAGGCGAGGCGTGGATTGTGGATCTCATTGCGGCGCCCGAAGAAGATCTGGCGTTCCACCTGGCTCACGCACGGGCCTTGGCGGCAAAGGAGCTGGTCACCGATCCGGCGGGATTTGATTTTGAGCCCATGCCGCTCGCCGAAGCAGAACTCCTGGCCCCGGTGACTCCATCGAAAATTATCTGCGTGGGCCGGAATTATCGCGATCATGCCAAGGAGTTGGGGAACGAAGTTCCGCTTGAGCCGCTGCTGTTTTTCAAACCGCCTTCTTCTCTTCTTGCGCATAAGGGCACGGTGCTGATGCCGCCCCAGGCGGAACGCGTGGATTTTGAAGGAGAGCTGGCGTTGGTGATCGGACGTCGAGCAAGCAAGCTCGCGGCCGATGCGGACTGGCGCAGCTATGTTCGCGGCTACACAATCGCCAATGACGTGACGGCGCGGGATCTGCAGAAGAAGGATGGGCAGTGGACGCGTGCCAAGGGATTCGATACGTTTTGTGCGGTGGGGCCGGTGGTGAGCAATGAGGTCGATCCCGAAAAAGGACTCACTCTCGAAACGCGCGTGAACGGAGACTTACGGCAGCATGGGTCAACTGTAGATTTCATTTTTTCGATACCGAAACTGCTGACGTATATCACTGCTGCTATTACGCTTGAGCCCGGGGATCTACTACTGACGGGAACGCCGGCCGGGGTTGGGCCGGTGGTTCCGGGCGACCAGGTAGATATTGAAATCGCCGGACTTGGCGTGCTGTCGAACATCTTTGCAGCGGCGCCGAATCCTGCTTGAATCGGATGCAACCCGGACGCAACCTTGGAATCAAAGAAGAGCGGTACACTGGAGCCGGGCGCGAACGCGCCGGGGCCCCTTCCCTGGAGGAAAAATGCCACAAAATCTGCTAGAACAGCTGCGTACGTACACGACGGTTGTTGCTGACACCGGCGATATCGACTCGATGGAGAAGTTTCGCCCCACGGATGCAACCACGAACCCTTCGCTGATTACGACTGCGGCGCAAATGCCGCAATATCAGCCGATCGTTGACAGCGTGATCATGGACGCCAAAAAGGAACTGGGCGAAAACGCGAGCGACAAGGATGTCGCCAACCTGGCCTTTCAGGGTCTCGCTGTTGCATTCGGCAAGAAGATCCTGGCAATTGTGCCGGGTCGTGTTTCGACGGAAGTCGATGCTCGCCTCTCCTATGACACAGAAGCCACCATCGCACAGGCGCGCAGCATTATTGCGCAATATGACAAAGCAAAGATCGGCCGAGATCATGTGCTGATCAAGATTGCATCGACGTGGGAAGGCATTCAAGCGGCGGAGGTGCTGGAGAAAGAAGGCATCCACTGCAACCTGACGCTGCTGTTCGGCATCCACCAGGCGGTTGCCGCCGCCGAAGCGGGAGTGACGCTGGTGTCGCCGTTCGTGGGCCGCATTCTGGACTGGTACAAGAAGGACACCGGCAAGGACTACCAGGGCGCGGATGATCCCGGCGTGCAGTCGGTCACGAAGATTTACAACTACTACAAGAAGTTCGGCTACAAGACGCAGGTGATGGGCGCAAGCTTCCGCAATATCGGCGAGATCGAAGAGCTGGCCGGATGCGATCTGCTGACGATATCGCCGCAACTGCTTGCCGAGTTGGAGAAGACCGTGGGCGACCTGCCGCGCAAGCTTGATCCGGCAAACGCCAAGTCGATGCAAATCGAGCGCATCATTGTGGACAAGGCTGCCTTCAAGAAGATGCATGCCGAAGATCGCATGGCGACAGACAAGCTGAAGGAAGGCATCGATGGCTTCTCAGCTGCGCTGGTGAACCTGGAGAAGCTGCTGGCTAAGCGGCTTGCAGAGCTGGAGTCGCGGGCTCCTGCGGCGGTGTAAGAGGGGGGAAAAGCGGTGAAGAATTCTCCTCAGCGGCTAAAGCCGACGGTGGCATTGCGCAACTTGCGGCATGACTGAAGTCATGCCCTGATACAAACCCGTTTGGAAATGAGTTTCCGCAAGTTGCTGTGCCAGTTTGAATTTCTAACGGGATTCCCAAGGGCAGCCGTCACGGCTGCCCTTTTTGCCCCCTTCAACTCGGCGATTGATTTCTGTGCGGGTCGATTCTAGTTATTGCCAACCCGCAGGCATTGGAAGAAGTGACAGTTCCAGGGTGCCAGTCCCACGTAGAGGCCGTGGAACCGGATTTCACTTGCATCACGTTCGTAGGTCGCGCCGGATAAGACGTCGCTCAACTGCCACTTTCCGCCATTGGCATCAGCCCACGGCACTTGAACCTGGGCTTGCGCGGGAGAGTCGCTGAAATTGATTACGATGAGGTATCGCTCGTCATGGTGCGCCCAACTCCAGGCCAGCAGATTCTGAAAGCTCGAGTTATCGGGCCAACCACTTCGGTCGCAGAGGCTCCATTGGCCTTCACGGAAGGTTTTGAGATTGACTGCCTGCAGAAGTTTCCGGTAGAACCCGCGCAGATCGTCATCGATCGGCTCATCCGGACGTCTGCCTAGAAACACGGGCAGCTTTATCTTGCGACCCTCGAACTGGCCCTCATGGAACAGCTTCATCCCCGGCAGGGTGGCAGTTATTATCGCAGCGGCTCGTTCCTTGGCGGGTGTGAACGTGGCGGCGGCTCGGGGCTCGTCGTGGTTCTCGATGAAGCGCAGCAGTTTCGCCTGGTACGCAAGATCGGCACACAGATGAAGGCGGGTATTCTCAGCATTGCTGTGTTCCAACCGATCGTAGAGTTTCTTGTCGTAGCAAAAATCGAAGCCGTGCTGCTGGAGTTCCCATTCCATATCCCAATAGGCTTCTGCGATAAAGATGAATCCCGGATTTCCGGCCTTGATGGCAGAAATCACGTCGACCCAATATTCGGTTGAGGGATGCGGTCCGGCGCGGCCGCCCCACGTGCTTTCGAATATGACATTCAGGAGCAGCATCGCCATGTCGCAGCGGATGCCATCGCACTGCTGGGCAATGCACGAGATGGTTTCAATTACGGCCCGGCGGAGACCCGGATCGAAGGCATTCAGCTGGAGAACGTCTGGCCATGCGGGGAAGTAAGGGTCGCGTCCGCATGCGAAACTGCATCCCTGAATCTCGATGTAGGATCCCGACGCGTCTCTGGCGTCCTCATTGGTGCCGTGGATGAAGTACTCCGGGTGTTCTGTGACCCAGGGATGATCGGGTGCTACATGGTTCGGCACGAAATCCAGAATCAGCTTCATGCCTCGCTTCGCGAGCTCGCGCCGGGCCGTCGCGAGACCGTCGAGACCGCCGAGGTGTTCGTCGACCACGTAGCGTCGAACGCAGTAGGGAGACCCAACGTTGTCTTCCGGCTTGAAGTCGGGCAGAGCTCGACGAAAATCTTCGACGAGATTCTTGTTCTGATTGGCGATCGCAATGCCCCCAGGGCTTCGTTCCCAGACTCCCATGAGCCAGACCGAATCTAATCCGTAGTCTGCAATGGCATCCCACTCGGCTGACGGAACGGAAGACAAGTCAAGGCTGGCTGCATATTTCCGGCTTAGATCGGTAAGCCAGATCCATGTGTCGATCTCATACAAGGTGGGATAAGGGCACCATGCCGACGTCGCGGGCGGGATTTCGATTTTCTGAACATGACCTGGACTCATAGCGAGCTCTGCTCCCAAACACAGATCGGATGTCGATGCCTGTAAGGCACCAACAACTCTAGCTTCAGAGCCTGTTCAGGTTTACGCCTCTCCGCGGCTTTGCGCTACTGGGAAAATCCTCTAAGTACCCGCCGAGGGACCCCTCGCGTGTTCCGCGTCGCCAGATGGATCAAGGAGTTTCCGGACCATGAATGCCGACAATGGGCGCATCTGATCCCAACGCCTTATACTCGCCAAACCAAACATCATTCAGATGGGTCTTCATCGGTTCGACGAGGTTTTGCTGGCCCGGAACACTTGTTGTGGCAGGAGACTGTGAGAGTGACACGCTCCTCGACGGGCAGACGTAGGCATTTCCACCCAGCACCGTCGGTGCGTATTCCACTGCAATTGCGGCCTTGGTCACCCGACAATGCGGATCTGGTTCTGTAATGGCAGTCAGGCGAAGAATGTTGCCGCTTGCTGAATCAATTGCAATTTCTCCGTGATAACCCGATGACTGTTGGTGCGTCTGCGCCTGGCATTCCAGCCGCATCTGGTAGTGCGAAGCGCCGTTGGGAACTTTATAGCGGAATATCGCCAAAGTGCCGGTTGCAGCGCGCTCCCAGTAGCTCCACTCGACTTTGTTTCGCGTAGCATCACCCATCACGATAAGGAGAAGTGGTCCAAACTCTCCATTCGTGCTCATCGAATCTCGGTCCGGTTTGGAGTGTTTGTCTGTCTTCGCTTCTTTACCAAGCTCTTCCTGTCCGTCGCGATACGTGATTAAGACATTGGATTTACCGGCAACATGTATCGGCCGATAGTCGGATAGCTCCACCATGCCCGCCATGTCGAAGTTCGGAACTTCTACCGACGGGTTATCTTCAAAGTGGGTTGTATCTCTTCGCGCCTGAAAATTCGGCAGTTTGTGTGCAACTTCATTTGCATATTGCATCCCGAGAGAAAGAATTCGTTTCTGCTCATTCAGCTCTGGCGCGGGAAGCGGCTCCATTTCAGACAGGGGAGGATCGAGAAATTTCGATTTGTCGGTTAGAACAATTAGAGATTCCCTTGCGTGGACGCCGGAGAATTCTGATAGCCACTGCGCTGTCCTGGACTCCGACGCGCGTTCCGTGAGTTCCAAGCCCGATAGCAATCGAGCTACTTCCCCATCGGACTTCTGGCGCGCCACGTTCAGTTGATCCTCCAACTGCTCGACGGAAACGCGCTTTGCCGCGAAGGCAGGAAACGCAGTTGAAATCAGAAGCAGGAGGAGCAACGCTTGCCGGAGCAAAGGCCCGCGTCCTTTCGATACTTCGCGGAGGCATGCTTCTTTGCGAGGTACGGGTCGGCAACAGCAGCAGTGGCGCACTTTCATCCTTTCGGCCGGAACTGAACATCCTAACCACTCTCGAGAACGGCGTCAGTGACAAGACCACTTTTGATAACGATTGGGATCTCATGCGAGCGTAAATTCTGTTGTTCATGGATTTGGGGTTATGGGGTGTCGTTCGGTGCAGGCCCTCGACGACCGATCGGATGTGGTTGCTTTGGATGAGAGTTTGGGACCTGGTTACTAATGGGTGTACAGCGGCTGGTGAAGTGATTTACCTCACATCGCCGGTGCTACAATTCGTCTAAAGTTTCTTTCAACGCAATACAAATCCAGCAATGGCCGGGCGTGGTTCCGGACTGCGCACGTTGCATCCCGGGCCATATTCTCTCCGAGCCTTGTGTTTATCCGGGGTAGATATGCAGGTGCAATCTCATCAGCTCGAACCATTCTTCCATGAGGCAGTTCGCAATAGTTATGAAGGCCGGCTCGGGCTCGCTCCCGAGATCACCAGCTACGTTTCGCGCATGCTGTGCGACTTCACGGATGCGAACAATCTCTTCCGGTTGCATGACGCCAAGGGCCGGCCGATTGAGAAGCTCGATGAGATGGTACGGGCCTCGGACCCGATTCTGGGCACCGCGCGCTCATTCATCGCGGAGCGGTCGATTCGTAAATACATTGGCGACTACGCACTTTTTCTCGCGGGCATGTGCCCGGAGGCGATCGAGTCAGAGCCGAACAGCGTTTCGCACAAGCCCACGCTGGCCGAATTGATTCGTATCGGCAAAGAGAGCTATTACATCGTGAGCCAGTTCGATGTATTCGAGTACGAAAAGGAGGCTCCATTGTATGGGCAGCTCTCCAACTCATTTGAGCATTGCATTCTTGGTCTCGCCATTGCCCGCAGGGATTTGTGGCGAACGATAAATCCGCCAGCACCAGTACATTAGCCATAATCATAGAAAGAAGCAGTACTATACGCGGTCTGGTGGTTCGTGCCCCCGGGGACAAACGACAGGTCCCCGGGGTCAACGATCTACGTTTTCACGCTTTGCAATTGCCTTTCCACTCTGCCAACAAAATTGGGCCTCCACCTTTAGTCGTAGCAACATTTCGATTATTCTCTGTGTCAATACCATGTAAATAGGGTGGTGGCTGGTATTCCCGGCTGCACGACGTGAGCTGACCGGCCACTGCACATCAAGCAGTGCCGATTGCGCGCAAGTGCTTTAACGGGAGGTTTGTATGCAAAGCCAGAGTCATCCGCTCGAGCCGTTCTTTCAGCAGGTAGTTCGCAACAGCTACGAAGGCAAGTTGGGATTGCACGACCCCGATGTGACTGGATATGTAGCGCACCTTCTCTGCGAATTCTCACAGACTGACAGGCTCTACCAGGTCCGCGATACCGAGGGGCATCCGATCGAGGAGCTGGAGGCGATGATCCTGGCCGCCGACCCGGTGAACGGTACCGCAACCTCGTTCGATGCGGAACGCGCGATGCGCAAATACATCGGCGACTACGCGCTGTTTGTCGGCGGGATGTATCCGGAAGCCAACGTTCCGGGCAGACGGCGGCGCGTGCCACATCCGAGCTTGTCTGAGCTGATCCATGCGGGCAAGGAGAGCTACTTCATCGTGAGCCAGTTCAACATGTTCGAGTACGAGAAGGAGGCGCCGCTGTTCGCGCGGCTTTCAGACGGCTTTGAGCGGTGCATCCTTGGGCTGTCTCTGGTTCGCGAGGAATTGAGAAAGCGGAAAGCGTTGCCGGCGCCGGAATTGAATTAGAAACAGTGGTCAGTGATCAGTGATCAGCAAATGCCCCGGGGCCGTGTGGCCGCCGGGGCATTGTTTTGGAGTAGCCGCTATTCGGACCAGACGGCCAGGACGTTTCCCTGTCCATCGGAAAAGTGAAAGCGCTTGCCGCCTGGGAAGTCGAAGGTGGGGACGGTGATGGAACCACCCGCGGCGATGATCGCGTCCTGAGTGGCTTTCAGGTTCTGAGAGTAAAGGACGACGAGTGGTGCGGAATCGGCTTGGGATTGTGCGGGTTCGCCTTTGCGGAAACCACCGTCGATGCCCGCGTGGTCCCGGTCGAAGCTGACGTAATCGGGCCCATAGTCCTGGAAGTTCCAGCTGAAGGCGCGCTCGTAAAAGGCCTTGGTCCTGGCGATGTCGGTGGTGGTGAATTCGATGTAGTTGATGGCGTGGTGCTGGGCGGGTGTGCTCATGCGTCTCTCCAATGCTTGCATTCTGCGTGAATGCGCTGACGAGGTTGGGATGCGTGGAGGCGAGGAAACGGTGACGCAAATGCGAAGCGCAGGCACACCCTTCCCAGGTGCTCTGATACGCCTCCATCCACATTCCCTCAGAAGCGGGAGAGTGCAGGTAGAGTCCGCTGATTGGATATAAGCTGCGCGGACTGCCGAGCTACGAGGAGAAGTTAACACAGGAATTCGGCGTCTTGCAATGGAATGGCGCGGATAGACACGGTGATCAGCTGCCGTCTGGGTAGCCGCCCCGGTGGAGCACCATCGGGTAGTGTGGCAGGACTTCGCGAGGCGGCACCTGTGAGCGCCAGTTTTCAGGATACGGAGCGATGGCTTGCATGAGGAATGTGGGACCTTCGCTGGATTCGGCTTGAATGATGGATTCGAGCGACGCGCGCAACCTCGTGATGTGCCCTGCACCGAACTTTTGCCAGCGGGTCTCGATCTCGAATAGATGCTTCGGGCAGGCATCGGCCTTCTTTCGGCCTTCGGCATTGACCGCGAGGACTTTCAGTCGGCTCGAAGAGGATTCGTTTTTGACTTCAGCCAGACCTTGCTTTTGCAGGCGATCAAGGGCCATAGCGGCGGCTTCTTTTGAAACTCCTGAAAGGCGAGGGATATCTTTGACGCGCACTTTCTGTTCGGCGGCGATCCGCAGAAAGTTGGCGTACACGGCAAGGGAGAAATCGGATTCAGTTTCGAATTCGATCGCGAAGGACAGCAGGACTCTGGACAGAAGGATCGGCAGCGTGCGTGGCCCACTGTCAGCGGGACGTGGCGGCGAAAAGTCTTCGGGGACGCCGCTCTTCAACTCGTAACCGAGGATCGGCAGATAGTCCGGCAAATTCGGATCAAGCTGGTCTACCACCGCTTCGAGAGCCTGGGCGAGATCGCGAACGGTGTCGGAGCCGAAGCGCGCGTGCCACCGTCGCTCAATGATGGCGGCCAGGTCTCGCCAGACGGCGATGGCTTTGAGGCCGCCGGAGGTTGGGCCGACAATCCATGCGGACTCGGGCTGATTGGCAACGGGCTTGATGGAAACGTATCCCCACCACTTGCTCATTCGCTCCAGCAGTTGACGAAGCTGTTTTTGGGAAAGGCCACATTGATGCTTCAGCTCGCCGCCGGTAATTCCCTGCTCGGGAATATAGCGGAGCACCATGAGCCACATAACCATCGAGACGAGGTAGGGGGCGGGGCGCGATCCGCCGAAGTCTGAGGTGCGATGCGGCACACGATGTTCAAATTCGTTGTCGAATTCGATGGTGAAGGCGACGAGCGCTTGCGACAGGAGGGCAGACAATGGAAGGCGCGGTTGCATCTACAGGTCTCGTCCCCCTCCCGGTTTTCTTCTGAATGTCTTCACCTGAATTCCCTCCCCGGCTTGCTCGCCATCGTCTCACTGTTCCAGGCAGTATTCAAGCGAGGACGCAGGAATGCGCAGGTAGCACGCTGATCGTGGTTAGAAAGAGGAGGGCCGAGTACGAAAGAGAGGTAGCACAGACCTAAGTCACTTGCGATCCTTTCGAAACGCATGATCCCATTTGCCTATAGGGCCTGCGGCTCGGCCGATGCCGATTTCCAGTGCAATGCCCGCACCCAATTCGGGATGAAAGTGAGATCGAGATGAGAACTTTACAGACGCTCTGTTGTGCAACTGCCGTCCTCCTCCTTTTCGTTTGCACGACGACACAGGAGGGATCCGCACTTGCAAAGGATGCGCCCACCCGCGGCAGCAAGATCACGATTCCCCCCGCGACGCCACTGACGGTGCAGCTCGATCAGGTAGTGAGCGCGAAGATGGATGAGGGACGGGATTTCACGGTCACTTTCACCGAGCCAGTGCAGGTGGATGGCATGCTCCTCATCCCTGCCGGAGCGACTGGCGCCGGGCTCGTGACAAGTGATGCGCAACATAGCCGCCAGATCGAGTTGAACTCGATTTTCGCAAACGGGAGATCTTACCGCGTAACAACTTCCCCCATCATGTTGAACCCGAAGGCTCCCTACCCGGCAGGCAAGAAGCTCACCTTCGACCTCGTGCTTGCGCTCAGGCTTCAGTGATCAAGATCTAGATCCCGGATGTGCGGAATTGGATCGGAGGATGTAGCGGCCGGGGTCTTGTATCGCCGAGGTGGAGAAGTGTCGGATAGTAGGGTCGTGCTTTCCCACCCAAGCGAACCTTGGATGGGGCACCCTTGATTCGTTCTAGTGCGTGAATTCTTCCTATAGTTCTTCCTACAGGATGTAGCGGCTCAGGTCGTTGTCTTTGACTACTGCGGCTACCATCTGGCGAACGTATTCGGGTGAGATGGTGAAGACTTTCTCAGGACCGGAGGCGGTCATCCGCTCGTGGTAAGGAAGTGGGCCGATGGTCTCGTTGGCGCCGTCCTTGGTGAGGGCTGCAGCCTGCTCGGGAGTACCGGCATTTCGTGCGACGTCGGGCGCAAGGTAACTGACGTCTTCGAGAACTCGTTCCATGATGGTATGCAAGCGGCGCGCGCCAATGTTTTCAGTCTGCTCATTCACCTTGAAGGCGAACTCGGCCATTTCGCGCAGTGCTTCGGGATCGAACTCGAGGCGAACGCCCTCTGTCTCAAGCAGGGCTGAGTATTGCTTGGTGAGCGAAGACTTGGGCTCAGTGAGGATGCGCAGGAAATCTTCGACGGTGAGCGATTTGAGTTCGACGCGAATGGGAAAACGGCCCTGCAGTTCCGGGATGAGGTCGCTGGGCTTGGAGACGTGGAATGCGCCGGCGGCGATGAACAGGATGTGATCAGTGCGCACCATGCCATAGCGCGTGTTCACGGTCGTGCCTTCAACGATGGGGAGAATGTCGCGCTGCACGCCTTCGCGCGAAACGTCGGGACCGTGGCTGCCCTCGCGGCCGGCGATCTTGTCGATCTCATCTAAAAAGACAATGCCGCTGTTCTCAACGCGCTCTACGGCTGCGCGGTTTACCTGGTCCATGTCGATGAGGCGGCCTTCTTCTTCCTGCACGAGGTAGTCAAAGGCATCGCCGACCTTCATCTTGCGTTTCTTCGAGCCGCCGCCGAAGATGTTGGGCAGCATGTCTTTGAGGTTCATCTCCATGTCTTCGAGGTTCTGGTTGGAGATGATGCCGAACTGTGGCGAATTGCGTTCGCGCACATCGAGTTCAACGGTGCGATCGTCGAGCTTGCCTTCGCGGAATTGCTGACGGAGTTTTTCACGCGAGCGCTGATAGCTGTCGTCGCCGGGGAGCGTGAGTTGCCCCTCATGCGATTGCGGCGTGGACGGGGGCGGAGGCAGCAGAATATCGAGAAGGCGTTCTTCGGCGTTCATCTCCGCCTTGTCTTCTACTTCCTCGAGACGCTCTTCGCGCACCATATCAATGGCGATCTCGACCAGGTCGCGGATCATGGATTCGACGTCGCGGCCTACGTAGCCAACCTCGGTGAATTTGGAGGCTTCGACTTTCAGGAACGGCGAATTGGTGAGCTTGGCAAGAC
>NZ_JBARMD010000461.1:0-1948 GCF_049802275.1 Occallatibacter sp.
GAGGATGCCGGCGCCGTGGCCGTGAATGATGCGGACGCGGGGCAGGCCGGCGAGGAAGGCGCGGTCGAGATACTTCTCCAGCTCTTCAATGGCTTCGTCGACGGTGCGGCCGATGAGGTTGATCTCCATGCGCATGTCGTCGGTGTTGGCACTCGTGACGGAGACGTGGACGCCTTTTTGCTGGCGGGCGGCGGCGAGGGGGTCGGACCGTTCGGATAGGGACGTCGCGGATTTGACCACTTCGGCAATGTCGTCTTTTTTTACGCGCATCTTGATGGGGCCGAGGGCGACTTCGAAGATATCCTTGTCGACTTCGCGCTGTACGACACCGATTTTGCCCATTGACTTCAGACGTACATGGTCGCCGGGAGAAACGTGGCGGAGCACGTGCGGCTGGGCGTTGGCATCGCCGGCGTCGGCGCCGGTGCGGTGGGCGACGACGGTCTGGTTAAAGCTCTCCTGAAATTCACGGCGGAGCCGGTTGATGCGGCGCTCGGCTTCCTTGGAGAGCTTTTGCTGGGCGGCGCGGTCCTCGATGGCACGGACATTCTCGCGCATCTGGAATTCAAATTCCTTCATCAACGAGGCGAGCTTGGTTTCCAGTTCGCGGGTGCGATTGCGAAGTTCGACGTCACCTTCGCGGGCGAGTTTGGCACGCTGCTGATTGAGGGCGTACTGCTGCTCGCGGGCTGCCTTGCGGTCTTCTTCGAGTTGCGTGAGTTCGTTGTGAAGTCGATCAAGGAAACGTGCGATATCCACTTGCTGCGAGCCGAGACGTTCGCGGGCGGCGACGACGATGGTGCGATTAAGGCCGAGACGTTCAGCGGTCTGGATGCCGGCTGAAGCACCGGGGACACCGAGGCGGAGCTGGTAGTTGGGGATGAGGGTGTTTTCATCGACTCCTGCTGCGGCATTGAGAACGCCGGGCGTGTTTGCGGCGTAAACCTTAAGCGAGGTGTGGTGGGTGGAAATAAGCGTCCACGCGTGGTGTTCGAGGAAGTGGGCGGCAACGGCTACGGCGAGGGCTGAGCCTTCTTCGGGATCGGTGGCGGAGCCGAGTTCATCGAGCAGGACGAGGGATTGCGGGTCGGCAAGGCGCGAGAGGCGATTGAGGTTGACGATGTGCGCGGAGAAGGTGGAGAGCTCAGCCTCGATGGATTGGGCGTCGCCGATGTCGGCGAGGAAGGCGGTGAAAATGGGGAAGCTGGCTGAAGCCGCGGGAACGGGCAGGCCTGCCTGGGCCATCATGGCAAGGAGTGCGGTGGTTTTGAGGGTAACGGTTTTGCCGCCAGTGTTGGGGCCGCTGATGATGAGCTGGCGGGATTCGGTGGTGAGTTCGAGGGAGAGCGGAACGATTTTACCTCCGACGGCGCGGAGGTGCTTTTCGAGGAGCGGGTGGCGGGCGTCTTCGAGATGCAGGCGATCAGCGCTGAACGTTGGGGCAACGCAATCGTAGTTGCGGGCGAAGCGGGCGCGTGCCAGCAACGTATCGACGAGAGCGAGGACGCGGGCGCCTTCCACGAGAGCAGTGGCATAGCCGCCGACCTGGCTGGTGAGCGCTACGAAGATGCGGTGGATCTCTTCCTGCTCTTCTTCGATGAGGCGGACTAGCTCGTTGTTCTGCTCGATGGTTTCGAGAGGCTCGACGTAGACGGTCTGGCCCGACGAGCTGGCGCCATGAACGACGCCGGAGACGCGGCGCTTGAGCTCGCTGCGGACGGGAATCACAAAGCGATCGCCGCGGATGGTGATGAGGTCTTCCTGCGTGGAGCCTTCGACGGAGAGTTTGCGGAGAGCGGCACGCAGGGATTCTTCGATGGCGCGCTGCTGGCGCTCCTGCTCGCGACGGATGCGGTTGAGTTCGGGTGAGGCGTCGTCGGCGAGGGTTCCATCGGGCTGGATTTTGCGTTCAATGGATTCGGCTAAGGGTTTTAGAGAAGAGCCAGTT
>NZ_JBARMD010000462.1:0-4827 GCF_049802275.1 Occallatibacter sp.
GCCCTGCGAAGATACCGAGTTTCGGCAGTTCGACTTTTGGGTTGGCGATTGGGACGTCGTCTCTGCCTCCGATAGCGTGCATCAGGGCTCGAGTCACGTTGCGAAAGAGATGGGTGATTGCGTCATCTGGGAAAACTGGACTTCGGCGGGCGGTCCCTATTTCGGCAAGAGCTACAACACGTGGAACGTGAATCTCAAGCGCTGGGAACAATATTGGGTGGACAATGCGGCAGGCGTTATCTTCTTTCACGGCGTAATCAAGGACGGAATCATGGATTATTGGACAGACGACGTGCCGCAGCCTGGGGGCGGAACACTGCTGCGGCATTTGCAGTTCTTCAACCTCGGCCCCGACAAAGTGAGGCAGTTCTCACAGGGATCGAATGATAGTGGCAAGACCTGGCACGTGGAATATGACTTCATTTACACGCGACGCGCTGCCGGACCTTCAAAAACGGGCGGCTCTT
Source organism: Occallatibacter sp. (assembly GCF_049802275.1). Classification (NCBI taxonomy): domain Bacteria; kingdom Pseudomonadati; phylum Acidobacteriota; class Terriglobia; order Terriglobales; family Acidobacteriaceae; genus Occallatibacter; species Occallatibacter sp. Next base: position 468 of record NZ_JBARMD010000462.1, read on the forward strand.
GAACGGCGCTCAGACACAATTCAAGATCGATGAGCCTCATTCGACAGCTTACGCCGCAGCCGCTTGATAGAAATTACAAGGCTCCATATAAGAGAAATCTCGTAAGAGTCTTTAAACACACACTACCGTTCTCGCCTCCGAGGCTTGTTGAAGGAGGCCGCGTCCACTTGCGCCGGAGCGGATGTTAATTCGCTGCCGGTTTGTCGGTGTCCTTCGTTTCCGGTTTCGGTGCGTCCTTGTCGTCAGCGGGCGCGGAGAGATGGAGTTTGCGTATCTCTTTGGCTCCGACACCAGGATCCTCAGGCGTCACTTTGATCATTGTCGCCATGGTCCCTGCGGTCCATTTGAAGTAGTAGGTTTTGCCCGCCTCCGCCTCAAACCGGGCCCGCTCGTTCTCTTTCTTCCTTAAATCGTTCAGGGCTGCGCCGGCGGACATGATGATACTTCCGTAGTACATCTTGGGCAGTCCGGAAATCACAACAGTCCCTGGCGGTATTTCCATGAATGCGTATTCGCTGTTGAGAAGCTTCGCCAGATGAGTTTCATTGACGTAAAGCTCGTCGTGCGAGGCGGAACCGGTAAATCTGTACGTACGGTAAATACAGACGATCGCTTTGCCGGCGGATGGCGTGGGCAGCGCGGCCTCAGATTTGGAATCCTGTGCGACAGACATGGGCCCTGTGAAGAGAAACGATATCGCACTGGAAGCGAGCAGAAAGCTTGCGAGGGACCTGCAAGCTCTCCTGAGGAAAAACCCCGCGACGCCATTGAAATTAGTGTTAGGCATGGGAGCGCTCCTGATCCTGAGTTCAGAATCTGGCCAGCACTATAGCAGCTTGTAGCTGCCAACGCTGTGAGGTGCGCAAACGAATTCAAAGGCAGGGCCAGAGCACCATGGTCCTGGCAATCAGCGACCTTCGCAGTGCGGAGAGAGGGTTTTGTGTATTGAGAAACACCGCGCATCGGCGTTCGAGACGATTAAGCGCGAAATCGCTCTAATACAGCAGCACGGCAACGCGGTAAGAGGTGAACGTACCCTGATCGCCGTGTGCATCGCAGCTGCCGACTGCTGCTGCTGTGAATGGCCGGGATGCAATGCGATCGACCAGTTGTTTGGGCAGGTGGTTCAGGTCTGAGCCTTCCCAGCGCATCACAAAGGTGGGCTGCCGTGTGTCGGCGGATCCCGGCATGCCGTTATCCATGAGGCATGCCGCGCGGGCAAGCCGACGATCGGCCACAACCTTCACCCCAGCCCCCTGGATCAGTTCGGAAACGCGTGATTCCACCTGCGCCTGCGTTAGCGCTTGAACTCCGTGGGAGTAATCGGCGGTGGCATACAGCACCCCACGGCTGGCGACGACGGCAATTCCGACACTGTCGACCGCGGGATTGAGCATGTTTTCCCGATGTCCCTTGGAATGCATCCACTCGTCGTGAATTTCAGCGGGAGTGGGTCCGACGGCGACATTTTCCTCGATCAGGTCGAAGTGCGCACCGGTAAAGCCAGCCCGCTCCGAGACGTTCAGTTCGCCCGGGTACTGATGCGCAATTGGGCCCTCGGCAGCCATGCGCAGCGTATGCTTGAGTGCTGCTTCGGCGAGAGCGTTATCCCAGCGGAGTGGTGGAACACCTGCAGCCGCTCGGGCTTGATTCGCCAGAACCATTAGCTGTCGTGCCTCGGGTTCAAGATCCCGGTGTTCCTGCGCGAAGGCCTGCGTCCACCCTGAAAAGCAGAGCAACAGTGCAGCCAGAGAGAGGATTGAGTGTTTACCGGAAGTGTTCACGCTTACTTATACACATAAATGGTTTTGCCGTCGCGGTATTCTTACCAACGTAATGGTCAACCTCCCGGCCATTGGGAAACGCATCCGTCGCCAGCCTTTAGCGGCGATCGGGATGCTTTTACTCTCAATTTTCATCATCACCGGCCTGGCTGCTCCATGGCTTGCCCCCTACAGCCCCGCCTCCATCGATCTGGTTCACCGGCTACAAGGCATTTCCACCGCGCATCCCGCAGGAACCGACGAACTGGGGCGGGATACGCTCTCGCGTCTCCTGTATGGAGCACGCCTCTCACTCGCAGTTTCGGTCAGTGTCGTGGCTGTTTCGCTCACACTCGGAATCTGCATCGGCGGGCTCGCCGGATATCTCGGCGGCTGGGTCGACACTGCACTCACCACTTTTGCCATGAACACGTTTCTGGCGCTGCCCGGGATTCTGCTGGCCATCGCCTTCGCGGCATTTCTAGGCCCGGGCTTTTCGAATCTTGTGCTCGCCCTCGCCATCGGCGGCTGGGCGGGATACGCGCGTTTGGTGCGCGCACAGGTAATGGCGGTTCGCGATCGCGAATATGTCGATGCTGCACGAGCCCTCGGCGCCAGCGGCCTGCGCATCTTTTTTCGCCACATACTTCCCAATGTCGTGCAACCGATACTCGTCCAGGCGGCGATCGGCATGGCGGGTGTAATCCTCGCCGAAGCCACTCTCTCGTTTCTGGGCCTGGGCATTCCTTCTCCCGCTCCCAGTTGGGGCGCAATGCTCAACGACGCCCGGCTCCATCTCTTCGATTCACCTCATCTTCTTCTCTTTCCGGCAATGGCCGTTGCAGGTGCAGTGCTTGGTTTCAACTTCCTGGGAGACGCGCTGCGCGACCAACTCGATCCGCGGACGCGTCTTGAAATGGGCTTGTGAGGACTCTATGGTGATCATGAAAAAGGGCGATTGCGAACATTGCGGACGCTTCTATCGCTATTCACTCTGGCACTCCGGCTTCGGCGACAGCTCTTACGCACACTGCGATCGCTGCGGAATGCTCGCCACCTTCAATTACTCCAACCCGCAGGTCGCCGGGTTCCCCACGCCCTCCGTCCAGTACGGCGAGATCGAGGAGTCGTGGGAACCGTTTCTGCTGCCATGCGCATGTGGAGGGCAGTTCCGTAAAGGCGCATCCCCGCGCTGTCCCCATTGCCTCGAAGAGCTTTCACCCACTCACGCAGCGGGCCACATTGAAGCCCAGGCAACCGGCGCCGGAAAAGGCTGGCGCTGGCAGAACAACTGGAGCGGTGTCTACTGCATGGCGATGGACGATCCGGAAGCTCCCGGCAACCCTCGCCGCATCATGGACCCCGTCCACAAAGCCGAAATCGTAAAAGCCAGAAGCCGCTGGTCGCTCCTGTTCAGCTTCGGGCGATGAAAGTTGGCGTCGTCAGCGACACGCACGGCCTGCTGCGCCCTGAAGTCATCCCCGCGCTCGCTGGCGTCGAACACATCCTGCATCTCGGCGACGTCGGCGATCCGGCTATTCTGAAATCCCTTGAGAAGGTCGCACCGGTTACCGCCATTCGCGGCAACATCGATCGAAGCGGCCCCTGCAGCCGTCTCCCCGAAACTGAAGTGCTGCTTCTCGAAGGCCACTACATCTACATGCTCCACGATGTCCACACGCTGCATCTCGATCCGGCAGCCGCCAAATTCGGCGCGGTTCTCTTCGGACACTCGCACAAGCCCGAAATCCGCCGACACAAGGGCGTGCTCTATTTCAATCCCGGCTCCTGCGGCCCGCGACGCTTTGAATTGCCGGTCACGATCGGCATGCTGATGCTCCAGGCAGACGTAAATCCGGAAGCGCAGATCATCCATCTCGGCCTTTCATAGCCAGATCCAGCTCTGTACCCCATTCATGACGCAGTCTCACCGCGTCATGAGCAGGAGACGACGAATCTTCGCGGTCGGGGTCTAGCGCAGGTCGATTTGTGTCCTCTGGTCCCCTTTGGTCTTGAACCGAGACACCCCCACATAAAACGTGTTCGCATCGGTGCCGGGATTGTGCAGGCTGATGTTTGCGTTTGACAGGTGCTGGTAGCGATAGCCAATTGTGATCGCCTGATTCTTGTGATGGAAGATGTTCACTCCGGTTCCAAAGTCGATTGTGTACATATACTGCGAACCCTGCGGGCTCAGCGCCCGATCGTCGAAGTAGATGAATCCTCCGTTGGTGGAGAGGAACGGCTGCACCCCATGCAGCGGAAGGAAATCCGCCTGAAATCCCACCGGGCTCACCCCGCTGCCGTAGATGCGTTTGCGCTGATTCAGAACGGTTCCCGACGGGGTCATGTTAGGAGTCGGCCAGTCCATCATCGCCAATGCCGTCATCTCCGGTGAATAGCGCATCGTCCACGTCTGGTGGTGACGATAGAATTCGTACGAGTAACGCAGATCGATGGGCATGTACTTCACATCACCGGCGTATCCCCAGATGTGGCCGCTCATCACCGACAGTCCCCACCACGCTCCGAACTCGTGCCTGCCGCCGGGCCCCTGCCAGTCTGGCGGCGCCGGTCTGGGCGCGGGCAGCACATCG
>NZ_JBARMD010000463.1:0-1847 GCF_049802275.1 Occallatibacter sp.
GGCGCCGAGGTCAAGCGGATCAATCCCAGCCTGTCGCAGATATTGGATAGCCTCGCGGCTCAGAAATTCTCCGCAGACTTTGTGGTGGGCTTCACGCTCCTTTTCAAGCAACGTCACCTCGCGCCCCGCACCAGCAAGGCGAAATGCGACCATCGATCCTCCCAGGCCTCCACCAATCACGAGGTTTTCAACGGAATCGCGCGTCCTTATGGTCATGGCTTCCTTCGTCCCACACAGAGGCGACCCGGCGTGAATCCCTGGATTACGATGTCGTCCTGACGCAAACCGGCTGCGGAACACATCTGGCGCCAATCCTCCGCCACAAAGGCGCGTTGGATAGAGACTGGGCCGTCATGCTGCACAAAGCGGTGCATACCCGCTACTTTCGAGAACGCTTTCAACAGGTGGTAAGGAATCGGTGCGCGGGATAGGTCGTTGATGAACCAGCCAATGCGCGATTGTTCCTCCATCCATTCGAGAAAACGAACAACATCGCTCTTGACGAGATGATGGGTGAATAGCGAGCTGATGACAATATCGATTGGTTCGCCGTTTTGAGAATCGAAAATATCCGCGGCAACCCACTCAATTCGACTATTGGCAGAGCAGGCATTTGCTGCGATCACGACGGTATCGGGATTCAGGTCATATCCTGTCAACTTCACTCGAACCGCGCGCTCCCGCGCCCATTTTTCGATGCGGCGCAAAGTGTCGCCGTAGCCGGATCCGACATCGACGATATGCACCGGCGCGTTGAGCTTATGCAATTGAAGGGAATCAAGCCAGTGAAGGGTCGGTCTGTACCCCAGAAACCACCGGTTCAGCTTCGCGAGATCTTGCAGGCAGGCTTGCAACTCCTCCGGGCTGCAGGGCTCGTCCATCATTTCCGTCAAGTCGGCGCGTCTGCTGAAATCCAGAGAGCTAAGCGCCATGGAAGAGCATCGTTTCCGCAGTGACTCCGGGGCCGAACGACATGGCGCAACCGTGCTGTCCCGAGCGCGCCGCGCGCATGACGCTTTGCAACACAAACATCACGGTCGCTGAAGACATATTGCCGAATTGCGCCAGAACCTCGCGCGACGGGCGGAGAGAATCCTCGCGCAATCCCAATCCTTTTTCGACCGCGTCGAGCACTGTTTTTCCTCCCGGGTGCACCGCCCAGAGATCAATTTCCAACGGATTCCTGCCTGGCGTGATCTGGCAGCCGACCTCTCGCATAGCCTTTGAAATCTCCGCGGGAACCTGACCGGAGAGATGCATGTCGAATCCCATCTCGCGAATTTTCCAGGTGATGAGGTGACTCGTTTCCGGAATGCGCAAGGCGAGGAAGCTATCGATGCCGAGTCCGATGGGCTTGGCGCTCACCACGCATGCGGCGCAGCCATCGGCAAACAGGAGGAACGACAACATCTGCTCGAGTTCCTGCGTCTCCTGCAGGTGCAGCGTGCAGAGCTCGAGGTTCAGAATCAGCACGACGGCTTCGGGCATGGATCGCACGATATGATGCGCCGACTTCAGTGCGTTGATGGCGGCGTAGCATCCCATGAATCCAATCATGGTTCGTTCCACCGATGGATTCAGGCCGAGATTCTCGACAATGTCGTAGTCCAAACCGGGCGCATACAGACCTGTGCACGAAGTCACAATCACGTGCGTAACGCGTTCGCGGTCCTCGGCTGTCAATCCCAGCTTTTTTAGAGCGCACGCTGCCAGCTCCGGCGCGAACTTCTCGAATGTCTCCATGCGCCGGGCGGTCCCCGGAAAGCGCCCGGTGGCATACAGGTCTTCAGCATCCCTCCAAATTCCGTTCTCGCTCGCGATCGGCTGCAGAAAAGAGTAGCGGTGCT
>NZ_JBARMD010000464.1:0-8973 GCF_049802275.1 Occallatibacter sp.
ATTCCTGAACTTGTCGATTGGCGTGCCCGCGAAGTTTTTCGCGATGCCCGCCTCGGTGCGCACGAATATTCACTGCTCGTCAGCGCCACCTTTCAGGCCCCCGACCGCACCCTTCGCGAAGAGGAACTTCAATCATTCCAATCGCGCTTAGTTGAGGCTGTCAGCAAAGCCGGTGCACGCCTGCGAGCTTGACCCGTACCGAGGGAGTTTCTTCGCAGTTTCCCTCAGCTTCCAGTGCTCGCTCGCGGAGCTATACTTCCCGAATACAGCGCATTTGCGCGGAGGTTATTATCCATGTCGCCATCATCCCTGGAATCCCAGATCGCGGAACATTCCGTCAGTGAGCCCTCTGAAATGCACGACCCCGAAACATCCGGTAACCTTGCTCTCAGCAGCAGCGATTTTTCTGCTCTCGAAGATCGTGTCGCCCGCACCGTACAACTCGTCAAGAGCGAACGACAGGCCCGCGCCGCCGCCGAGCAGCGCGCCGACAGTCTCGACACGCAACTCCACGAGCAACTTGCTCTTGTAAAGTCGATGCAGGAAGAAGTGCGCGCCCTGAACGCCGAGCGCGACCAGGTACGCCAGCGTGTCGAACGCCTGCTTTCACAACTCGATGCACTTGAAGTTTGAGGTTCTTCGATGGCCAAGGAAATTCCGCCCAACACACCCGGTTACACCACCGTCAGCATCTACGACCAGACCTATCACTTGCGCGGCCAGGATCCTAACCACATCCGTCAGTTGGCGGACCTGGTCGACAGCAAGATGCGTGCGGTAGCCGCGCAGGGGCGCACTGTCGACTCTCTGCGCGTCGCCGTTCTCGCTGCCCTCAACCTGGCCGACGAAGTTTCTCAATTCTCCGGCATGGACGCAACCGAGGGCCGTGCCCGTGCCGCCCACTTACGCAGCATGCTCGATGAGGTCCTCGAAGACGAGCGCAGAACCGGATAGACAGCGAGGCGTCGTCACCGCGCTATCGCTCACCGATTCGAGGAGCAGCCGCTCGTCGTCATCAGCATCAGCCTCGATAAAGATGAGAACACATGGAAAGAATTCGTCGCGAAGAATCAGATGACCTGGCTGCAGTATCGCGACGGTTCGTTCGATGGCGCAATCGCCAGGAGTTTCGGAGTTAGCGCGATCCCCGCTACCTTTACCATCGATGCGGACGGCGTTCTCGAAGATCAGCACGTTGGCGATGCCAACATCGAAGGCAAGCTGAAGAAACTGGTTGCCAGCGCCAACGAACTCGCCAAACACAAACCATCAACGCCCGCGCTCGAGCAACGCTCCAAAGAAGCGCCGCTTGCCGATAAGGCACCCGGCGCGTCGAACTAAACTCTGCCCCTATCCCTCTAATACAACATCAATCTGTTCTAACGCATCTAAACGCCCATCCCTCGGCCCTCTGAGGTCGTTGCTCGTCAGCAGGACCAAACGCAATCGCCGCATACACTCGCGCCGTGAGGCGCTTCCGTCACGCCTGGGCCCCTTCGGCGTGCCGGTTGGAGGTCCGTATGAGATTCCTGTTTGCAGGATCCTGCTTACTCTCGTTTGCCCTTGGTGTGCCAATACACGCGCAACAACTCGATCCAAATCACACCATGCCTTTGACTCGGCTACGCGGCGGCGGGCATACCGTCCTGCCACACTCGGGCATGCAAGCCAATGAAGACATCGGCATCCGCCCGCACACAAATTTCAAAATTTTCGTTCCGGCCGGTCGCGATCCGCATGGTTTCGCTGAGACCGAGGTACATGCAAACGGTGCCGCCGCCGCTACCGCGTCTCCAATTTCTGGCTACTACGCGGAAACTCCGGCGTCGCTCTCCTGTCTCTACGGATTGGCCGCTGCGACCTCCTATTGCAATCCTGCCACCCTCTCGAACTCCAATGATGCGGGTGGCGGATCCAGGGCAATCGCCATCATCGACGCCTACGACTACCCGACTGCTGCGAGCGATTTGAAGGCCTACTCCAGCAAATTCGGACTGCCGGCTCCCACCTCATCCAACTTTACGGTCACGTGGGCCGGCAGTAAACCCTCTCCCGATCCCGACTGCGCAAACATCAGCGGCTGGGAATGCTGGGCGACTGAGTCGGCAGTCGATATTGAGATGGCTCATGCTGCCGCGCCGCATGCGCACATCTATCTCGTCGAAGCAGCCTCAAATACTTTCACTGATCTCTTCGCAGCGATTGCTAAGGCGGTCACTCTCGTGAGGGCGGCCGGGGGTGGCGAAGTCTCCATGAGCTGGGGAGGCAGTGAATGGAGCGCTGAGAGCAGCGAGGACTGGCGCTTCAATCAGAGCAAGGTCGTTATGTTTGCTGCTACCGGCGACGTGGAAGGAACCGAATACCCGGCTGTCTCGCCCAACGTGGTAGCCGTAGGTGGTACCACTGTCACGCGCAGCCCCTACACGCTCGACTTTGAACAGGAGACCACCTGGGAAGATGGCGGTGGTGGCGTCAGTCTCTACGAACCGCTGCCTTCATATCAGAATCATCTCGCCAGCGAACTCCCCGGTCGAGGCATTCCCGACGTTGCAGCCGACAGTAATCCGCGCACCGGTGTGTGGATCTTCGACAGCTATGAGAACACCTATGGAGGCATGCTGCTGCCCTGGAACATTATCGGCGGCACCAGTGTTGCCACTCCGCTTTGGGCAGGCGTAGTCAATCACGGCGGCTCTTTCTCCTTATCCAGCGCCGCGGAGCTCTCCCTCATCTACAACACCGCGGCATCGAACATGTATTCGCGCGACTATCGCGACATCACCTACGGCACCTGCGGCTACTATGACGGGTGGTATGCGCAGAAGGGCTGGGATCCCTGTACGGGTTATGGCTCCTCAGTCGGACAGGCTGGAAAGTAATCTCTCAACGTAAACGTACCTCAATGCAATCCGCCGTAGCTCTTCACATGACCGCAACACATGTGAAGGGCTCTCTATCTCTCAGAATTCATGTTTGAAACACATTCCCAAATGCAGGCATCGCTACTAACACAAATGAGCGCACCCGCACAAGACTTGCAATTCCTCGCCAACACCCATACAGTCAGCAATAGAAACCGGCCTGCTAAGCAGGTGGGTAGTCAACGCTGGTTGAACCAACATTCATTGAACAGGGGCTCTTCTCGTACAAATTGGTTCTGTGTGCCGTGTCCGCCAGTCCGGAATGCCTAATGAACCACGGGGAGCTCCGCCGTCTTAGGACGGGTTCACCAGCGCATTACTCACGGCCCCGTGGGCCGGATTTCTACCTTCTTCTCCCGGGAGGTTGTTCTGCTTGAGTTGTGCCTTATCGGCGAATGCTGCGACAAGGACCTTCCACCGGAATCTCCCGAGACAGTCATTTGCACATTCGAGTGAACCTTCTGCAGCGATTGCGCTCATTCGAAACTCTATGGGATCTGTCCCAATTTTGGCGGTAACCTCGTAGGCCGTCTCCATTCGTCCAGCTCTCAAGTTGAAGACCAGTCCCGCATCGAAGGTTCGCGTGTTCAAACCAGGCGGCTGCAGCCAACTCGCAAATCTTTGAGCGCGCGCTTCAGTCTCCTCCTGGCTGTTCTCTCCTCACTTGAATGCCCTATGCTTGCTTAAGTGCATCCCGTTCTCTTTCATATCGGTCCGCTTGTCATTCCTTCTTACGGCGCAACCGCCGCAATTGGAGTGCTTCTCGCACTCATGCTCGCCCTCCATATCGCGCGCGAACTTCGCATCGATCCCAATAAGATCTGGAACCTCTGCATCCTCATGCTCTTCACTGCGCTTGCCGGTTCGCGACTTCTGCTCGTTATTGCGAACTGGACGGTGCTGCGCCATCATCCACTTTGGATGCTGGGCCTCGCGATGGTTCACCATCCGCTCCTTGCCGCAATCGGATCTCTCATCGCGCTCGCCGTAGCCGCGTTCTACACCGTTTGGTACCATCTACCATTTAGTTCCACCGCCGACGCTCTCGCCGCACCTGCGGCTCTTGGTCTCGCCTTTGAGCAATTCGGAGCGCTGCTCGCCGGGTCCGGCTACGGCACGGGCGCGCATGCCCACTGGGCCATCACCTACACCGATCCGCTTGCCGAGCGATGGAGCGGAGCGCCGCTGTACATTCCCGTTCATCCAGTGCAGGCATACGCTGCACTCTGCTTCCTGGCGATTGCAATCGGCCTCGTCCTCTGGCTTCCGCATCGTCGCCAAAACGGGGACCTGGCCGGCATTTTTCTAATGACGACCGGAGCCGTTCTGTTCCTCACCGAATTCTGGCGTGATCCCATCGGCCGCGGTGCGCTCTTCCACGGCGTATTGAAAGGCCCACAGGTCGCCGGCATCGCATTCGTAATTGGCGGTGCATGGCTATTGCTCGAGCACGCTCCGCAGCGCATCGCCGTGGCAGAGGTTTCCGTAGCTCCCAACGTCCCGCCACGATCTGTTCCATCCGACATTGAAAGGCCATCCCATGGCTGAGACCCGTTCGATCGAAGTCCCACCCGAAGCCGCAGGCCAGCGTCTCGATCACTTTATCGCCACGCAACTTGAGGGCGTAAGCCGTTCGCGCGTGCAGTTGCTTCTCGATCAGGGCGATGTGTCGGTCAACGGCGCGCAAGCCAAGCCCTCGCTCAAACTCCGCGGCGGCGAAAAGATTCTCATTACGGGCGAGCCCCATCCCGCGCCGCTCAAAGCCACACCGCAGGATATCCCCCTCGAAGTCATCTTTGAAGACAAGCACTTCGCCGTCGTCAACAAGCCTGCCGGTATGATGGTCCACGCAGGCGCCGGCGAAACTGAAGATGCGCGCAACAGTAACACTCTCGTCAACGCGATTCTCTTTCGTTTCAAAGCACTTTCAGCCACGGGCGGCGACCTCCGCCCCGGCATCGTCCATCGTCTTGACAAGGACACCAGCGGCCTGATCATTGTCGCCAAAAGCGATGCCGCCCACGCGGCGCTCGCCGAACTTTTTTCAACGCGTCAAATCAGCAAGACCTATATCGCACTCGTACAGGGATCAGTCGAGCGCCAGAAGGGAACCATTACCGCTGCACTTAGCCGCGACCCGTTGCGCCGCACCCGTATGACTACCCGCCCCTCAGATAATGCGCGCTCCGCCGTCTCTCATTACGAAGTTATTCGCCGCCTCGACACCCGCTTCGGCAAGTACACTCTGGTTCGCGTTCGAATAGAAACAGGCCGTACCCATCAGATTCGCGTCCACATGGCTTCCATTGGCCATCCCGTCGTAGGGGACACGGTCTACGGCGCATCCTCTCAACTTACTGACCAGGTGGCCGCGCAAGCCGCTCCCTCCCGCTCGGCACGCCGTAACTCCCAACCGGAGCGTCTCAAACTGAGTCGCAACTTCCTTCACGCTGCGCAACTTGCATTTACGCACCCCATCACGGGCAAACCTCTCGAGTTTGAAGCCGCGCTTCCCAGCGAACTTGAGACGTTCCTTGTCCGCCTTGAGCAAAATTGAGTAGACTCCGTCAACACCTCCGTAACGTGAACAGCGCAAGATTATCGTGCGCCATTGATAAGATAGTGAGTGATATGAGCACAAGATATTTCGGCTTGGTCCTTGGGGCGGCAGTGTGTGTCTCCATGCTGCAAGCCCAGCAACCTGCGCAGATGCCCGCTCCGCAACCGGCTCAGCCCCCTGCGACCCAGCAGGCCGCCCAAACCCCGGCAGCACAGCAATCTGCGGCCGAAGCTCAGGATCAGACCCAGGACATCGGCCCTACCCTCAAACTTGGTGTCAACGAGGTCAACCTCATTTTTACCGTGACCGACAAACACGGCCATTACATTCCGAACCTTAAGCAGAGCGATTTCGCTCTGCTCGACGATCAAAAGGCGCCTGCAAAGATCACTTCGTTTCGACAGCAGATCAACCTGCCTCTGCGTGTGGGCATCGTCATTGACGCCAGTACCTCCATTCGCTCCCGCTTTCAGTTTGAACAGCAATCCGCGACCGAGTTTCTGCTTCAGATACTGAAGGCAAAAAGCGATCGCGCATTTGTCATGGGATTCGACGTCACCCCGACGGTGACCGCCGACTGGACCAACAACGTCGATGCCCTCGAAACCGGCATCAACCGTTTGCGCCCCGGTGGCGGCACCGCGATGTTCGACGCCGTCTACACCGCCTGCCGCGACAAGCTCCTCGACGTCTCGCGCGGCCAGGAACCCGTTCGCCACGCCATGGTCCTCATATCCGACGGCGACGACAACCAGAGCCGCGTCCACCTCGACGAGGCCATCAAGATGTGCCAGCGCGCCGAGACCATCGTCTATTCCATCAGCACTAACTGGACCCCCAGCCGCGGTCGTGGAGATCAGGTTCTTGAGCAGTTGTCCAGCGATACGGGAGGCCAGACTTTCTTCCCGCCCTCCGTTGAGGAGATGTCCACCAGCTTCAAAAGCATCGAAGAGGAGTTGCGTAGCCAGTACGCGCTGACCTACACACCGGCAGACTTCAAGGCAAATGGAGAGTTCCGAGCCATTTATCTTTACTGCAACGACCGTCGCTACGTCGCCCGCGCCAAAAAAGGCTACTTCGCCCCGAAAGAATAGCAGCGCGTCCGCACCTCAAAATCGAGTGCCCATCCTTTCGGCATTCTTGTGGATAGGGTGGGACCATCCCATTTCGACACTGGTCCTCTTCCGTCTCTCCGTTTCGAAACGAACAGCGATTCTTTCTCCTCAATCCTCCGTCGTTTTCCAAAATCTGCGATGAAATGAGTTGGGGGAGATTCGGTGATCCGCCAGGCAATCTCGTGCGACATTTGCGGAACAGAAATGCTCAACGCCAACCACTGGTTCGTCGCCAACGATCGCGGGTCTGAGCTTCGCATCAGCACATGGAGTGCGCGTAACCGCATCAAGACAGGGGTACGCCACTTGTGTGGACACAAATGCCTGCACAAGCTTGTGGATGATTTCATGGCGAAGGCGCTCAGCGCGCGGGCTTCAGCAACGGTTGAATCAGATCCATCGAGTGCAGCATCTTCGAATCGCGCGGCGTCGCCGATACATACAAGTGTTACGTGTACTGCGTCCCCCCAAATGACGCCGCTTCCAGTCATCGGCTCGCACGTGCAAGACTTTGAATCCTCAGCCCGCCTCATCATGTCGACGGACCAGATATCACCGCGCGGAGCATCCAGTTCCACCGCCGTGCGCGCCGAAGCGTGGAAGCGCGAACGAGAGCGTCAGCGCCTCACCGAACAAACCGAGCGGCCCCGCCGCTCCATCGCATAAGAGACAGCCAATTCAACGCGAAGCAGGACCCCTAACGCGCTAACGTGGTACTTTCCGCGAAGCGGAAAGGCGACCTGCTGCTTCTATCTATTCCTATTCCCTGTCTTTATCCAGCAGCTTCAAGAGCCCCGCCTCACCCAGCACTGGCACTTTCAACTCTTGCGCTTTTTCCAGCTTCGATCCGGCTTCCTCACCCGCAATCACGTAGCTGGTCTTCTTGCTCACTGACCCGGATACCTTCCCGCCCGCAGCTTCGATCATCGCCTTCGCTTCATCGCGCGAGAGGTTCGGCAGTGTTCCTGTCAGCACCAGCGTCATGCCGGCCAACTGCACCGTGCGTTGTTTCCTTTCTGCGGTCATCTTCACACCTGCCGCCTTGAGGTGTTTGATCAACTCGCGATTGGCGGGCCGGGCGAAGAAATCCATGATTGCAAGAGAAATGCGCGGTCCGATTTCCTCCACACGCTCCAATTCCTCCGCACCGGCATCCATGATTCTATCTATCGATCCGAACTCCTGTGCCAGCAGCTCAGCCGTGCGCTCGCCGACAAATCGAATGCTGAGACCCATGAGCAGGCGCGCCAGCCCCGCTTGTTTTGAATTCTCAATCTCCTTCAGGAGTTTCTTGATCTCGACCGGCCCGAAGACGCGCTGCTCCTTCTTGACGCCGTTGCGTTCGATCTCCTGCTTGAGCGACGCAAGGGTTTCTTCGTTAAGCGAATAGAGGTCAGCCACGCTCTTTACCACTTGCCGTCTTGTGAGTTCGTACACCGAAGCTTCGCCCAGCCCCTCAATATTCATAACCCCGCGGCTGGCCCAATGTTCTACGGTGCCATGCAGCAGGGCAGGGCAGTCGACGTTGACGCAGCGATAATCGGCCTCGCCCTCCTCGCGTACCACCGCATTGCCGCACACGGGACAGTTCTTCGGAAAAGCAAAGGTATGCTTCCCGCGCGGATGTTCAGCATCTTCGACGATCGCCGCAACCTTGGGAATCACATCCCCGCCGCGCTCCACCTTCACGAAGTCGCCAACCTTCAGCCCCATCCTCTCGATCCAGTCCGCATTGTGCAGCGTCGCGCGACTGATCGTGGCCCCGCCCACAAACACCGGGTTCAACATCGCCGTGGGTGTCAGCTTGCCGCTTCGTCCTACGGTGATCATGATGTCGTACATCTGGGTTACCGCCTGCTCGGCCGAGAACTTGAAAGCAATTGCCCATCGCGGTGCGCGCCCCGTGTAACCAAGTCGCTGTCTTGTACCCTGTGCATTCACCTTGAACACGACGCCGTCGATGTCGTAGCCCAGCGTGGCTCTGCGCTTCCCAGCCGACTCAATAAACTCCATCATCTCTTCGACACTGTGCATCCGCCCCCGATGCGGGTTCACCCGGAATCCCAGTGCCGTCAGCGCATCCAGCGTCTGTTCCTGCCCCATCGCCGCATATTCGCCCTGGGTCAGCAGAAAGTAAGCATATACATCCAACCGTCGCTGCGCCACGATGCTCGGTTCCATGGTGCGCAGCGTGCCCGCCGCAGCATTGCGCGGATTCACCGCCGGCGCCAACCCCTCCGCCTCGCGGTCCTTGTTCATTTTTTCGAATGCCTTCAGCGGCATCACAGTCTCGCCACGCACTTCAAATTCCTGCGGGACGCTCGCTTCCTTCAGCTGCTCGGCCGAGAACTTGAAAGCAATTGCCCATCGCGGTGCG
>NZ_JBARMD010000465.1:0-7413 GCF_049802275.1 Occallatibacter sp.
CTCAGCCACCGGAAATGCTGCGGGAGAAGTGTGCCTGAGCAACGGTTGCGAACCTCGGGAATGATTCCCTGAGGCTTGCAAACACCTATAAACACCGGAAGAACTGTACTTCAAACAGATTTCGAACAGGAAGAAATGAAAATCGCCAGGAAACACGCCGCAATCAGACGAATTTCAACGAGTTCTTAGGACGCTCTATTCCCGTTCAGCTTCCTGTTGAGTTGCAGTTTCTTCATTTCTGGTGATGCCTCTGTCATGGCTGGCTCTCGAGCCTCAGCGTTGATTGCAGCGAGACAGGCTATGAACGTTATGGCACTTAATCAACTGTTAGATATACCAAGCCTTCTCCGAACACGCCGGGATTCCTCCCAGCTTTTGCCAGCTTGTTTGAGAGGATTTTGTGGGAGAGTCAACGCAGATTGCATCTTCTGGAGGGATTAGGTCTTTCGCGGCGTAGTTGGAAAGAACGGGCTGTTGCGAAACATCCTATCCGCATGCCTCCGGATCGAAAACTGTCAAGAATGCCAGCCCTCTTATGCTGCTCTTATGGCAACCATTGTGTTGCTCAAGTGATCACAGATTCCGCTCGGATTGTGCCATTCCGTTTAGTTGCTAATTGAGAGTGCGGGCGTTGCACGCCTCCTTGCACTTCCAGTACCACTACTGGTATCGTTGCTCGCGGCGCGTCAGTTTGCTCGTCGCGTTCCAACTGAAGAACTTAATCGCGAAGACCTTGCGGTAGGCGCGGCCAAATAGTGACCGGCGAGGTGCAGAAACGGTTGACTGGCGAAAGCAGAGGTAGGGTCCCGTGACAACTCTAAAGGGCTCTCCACTCGTCGCTTTCGCACTATCTCTTTTCGCGCTGGTATTTCTCCGCGATGGGCGAGGGAACATTAATGATCGGGCGCAGCAGGACTTCGATCGTGTACTGGGCGCGACCCTGACCCTACTTGGGCTCGTCAACGGATTCAGCTTCTCATTTGCCTCGTCCCGGAAACACACGGGTGCACGATGAAACTGGTTGTATCGGAATCATTGTCTAAGAAAGCCGAGGCGCTGGCGGAAGGGCTCGGCCTTGGATTTGATGATTTGCTGGGACTTCGCTTTGCGGCGAACGTCTTCCTTGCCGCGACCATTGTGTGGTTCACCCTGCAGGCAGTCGGCGATCACAATGCTATCTGGGCGATCGCCTCCATGATTGCCGCCGCGGAGCCACTTCCTGAGGAGGCACGCCGACTCTTCAAGAGCCGGCTGATTAATGTCGCGGTCGGGTGCGCAGTTGGATTCCTCTTTCTCGTATTGGGGAGCGGCCGAGAACGCATGATTCCGGTTGCACTCGCCGTTACAGTATTGATTTCCACCTTCGTGGTGCGCGTAAAAACCATGTGGCGTCAGGCGCCGATTACGGCCTGTATCGTCATCGCTGCTGGTCTCGCTGGCGGCTCTGCGACGGTCGGGATCGAGCGAGGCTTGCACAAGGTCGCGGAGGTGCTGTTCGGTTGCACCGTAGGTCTCTCGGTGAGCTGGCTGATGTCGAAGGTTTGGCTGGTCCGCCGCCCCGAACAGCGCATTGGCGCAAGTTGATTGCCTCATCAGTTATCAGAATGGCGCGGAATGAAGTGGACAACCGCGAAGCAAACCAGCAACAGCGTACCGCCAATGGCCTGCGCAGCGGGCAGATGACTTCAGGTGAAGCGTCCAGAACCAATTACAACCAGGCAGTCCTCACTCAACAGGTTCACAACCAGCGAACTGCTAACGGGGGAGCATTGACTCAACAGCAGAAGCATCAGGCAAATAAGGAAGAGAACAAGAACAGCCATCAGATTTACAACGAAAAGACCAACAGCAAACCGACGCCCAAAGAACGTTAGCTTTGAGTATCCGAACGATGTTTACAGGACCAAATCGGCTGGCAGTGATGCCAGCCGTCCGGTTTTTATACGCCCTGCCGAGTACCTTCAGTAACGGCATTCAAAACTTGCCATCGCTGGGATCAGCACTTGGATGAATGAATCACTTACCGCTAACAATCTGCTCCGCGCGCCGTGCGGCAGCATAAAGATTGAGCCGCGAGTAGACGCCGAACTCTGAGCCATTGTCCAGAAACCCGCCTCCTGGTCCCTCCGTTTCAGTGAGGATCTTGTCAGCCTGTTCCAGGCTCAAAGAAGGAAAAGCCTGCGTCAGCAAATATCCGGCCTTTGGAGAGAGTTTCCCGACATCTTCCAGCACTCCGGCGTTCTTGGGATATACCACGGGCAAACTGTAGGTCTGTGTCGTATCGTAGAAAGCTTCATCCCTAGCAGCATCGCTGAATCGGCCCGCATCTTCCTTCGCGCAAGTTTCAATGGCGTTGCCGCAGCCGCTCTGCAGTATCGCCATCAGTTCGGCGCGCGCCTTCTTCATCGCGCTCTGAAAGTCCTTGATCGGTGGTGCCCCACGAACGGACAACCCCATGAACGCTGGATCGTTTGCCAGCAGATGCGCCATATCGAAGAGCGCTAGCGTTCGTCCGCCCATCACATCCATCACATAGTGCGAACCCATAATCACGCGGTCATTTCCATACTCCGCGCCCCGCACAATCATCTCCGCATACCGTTCCGGCACTAGCAGGGCCAGCAAAACCGCGCCAGTATAGCCATACGTTGTGTGGCCACTCGGATACGAAGGGCTATCGGTCAGATCCATCACTGGACCGTGGTTATAAACAAAGTTGCTCGATGGGTTGTTCAGGTAGTCAGGCCCCTCGAATTGGGTGACGCGTGGCTCCGTCTGAAAGGGGCGTGAATTGCCATATGTATCGGCCCCCACAGTCCTTGCTGGGATCCTGTAGGCTTTGCCAAAGATGTCCTCGACACCGCCGCTTTCTGTCAGAATTGCCGCTTCTTCAGGAGATACGGGCTTTTTTCCATCGGTTGTTTCGTTAGCGAAAAAATACTTACCCGCGTTCGCGTGGACGCCAGAAACCGCGGTCGCATAGCTGATCAGATCTCCGATGGATTGCGGGAGCTTGGATGTGCGCGTTTGATCGATATAGTGAAAACGCGCAACATACGCTGATCCAAGGGTTGTGCCGAATCCATCGGCAAGCTGCGCGAGATTACTGCCCGTAATGAAGGCATCCCGCAGCGCCTGCTGTTGCTGTTCAGAAAACGGCAGCAGCGTTGGCTGAGTGATCGCGCCAGTCTGAATTCCGCCGGTGACTGTATAGTTCGCTCCCAGGGCGGCTTTACCGTCGTCCGTATTTAACAAAACGGTAACAGGGGCAAGCCCATTCAGCGCTGCCGCGTCCGGAGCCGACTGCGGTGCTGCATGAGACGAAATGAGAGCGCAGAGAGCTAGTGCGCATAACGAATGCCGGAAAATCATTTGAACTCCACCTTATACAGATTACGCAAGACGGTATCAGTCAGCCCATAACGGTGGGCGCGAGAATCGTCACGGTTGAGAGTACGGAGCCTGAGTCGCGTTGTCGCTGAGATTGGTGCCACTCCTCAACACTCAGTCCTCAGATCGCTACAGATAGAATCATCGGGTCAGAAGTCCTCGATTCCTAGGCTACGGGTTTTGCGACGGGTGCGGTTTTTTTCGAGAAAACAGCCTTTCCCCAATCCTCTAGAGCATCGGCTTTCGTCAAGTATCCGAAAAGCTGGATCCCCTTGGCGATCGTGCCCGTCCATCCGGTCTGGTGGCTGGCTCCGATTCCGGCGCCGTTGTCGCCATGGAAATACTCATAGAAGAGGATGCAATCCCTCCAGTAAGGGTCAGTTTGAAACTTCTCAGCTCCGCCAAAGACCGGCCGGCGGCCGTTCATATCGCGAACGAAAATACGCTCCAAGCGGTGGTTGAGTTCCTGGGCAATCTCAAACAGGTTCATCAACTTTCCAGAGCCCGTCGGGCACTCCACTTGGAATTCATCCCCGTAGTATTGGTATAGGTGAAGGAGAGACCTGATGAGCAGAATGTTGATCGGCATCCAGATCGGTCCACGCCAGTTCGAGTTTCCACCGAACATGCCGCTATCCGATTCCGCTGGTGTGTATTGCACCCGGAACTCCTGGCCTCCCGCTGTGAAGATGTAGGGATGTTCCAGATGGTAGCGGGAGATTGAGCGAATTCCGTATGGGCTCAGGAACTCCGACTCGTCCAGCATCCTCGACAGCACTCGGCGGTACTTCTGTTCTGTCATCAAGTCGAGCAACCGCGTGCCACCTACACCATCCTTCAGCGCAGATTCAAGAGACATCGATGCCGCCAACTGGGGATGCCTCTCCAGGAATGTGGCCATCTTCTGCATTACACCCGGCATGTTTTTCCTGATATCCCCGTGAAACACCGTTGCGGCACAGATCGGTAACAGGCCAACCAGAGACCGCACCTTCAAACGGGTTGAAGTCCCGTCCGGTAGTCGGAGAATGTCGTAATAGAACCCGTCTTCCTCGTCCCACATGCTCTCGCTCTCATTCCCCACATGATCCATGGCTGAGGCGATCGAAACGAAATGTTTGCAGAACGTTACCACCATGGGCTCATAGGCCGAATCGTGCGTTGCCAGTTCGATGGCAAGCTGCAGCATGCACTGTGAGAAGAAGGCCATCCACGCGGTGCCATCCGCCTGTTCCAGATGACCACCCGTGGGGAGCGGGGCACTCCGATCGAAAACGCCGATGTTGTCGAGCCCGAGGAAGCCTCCCCCGTAGATGTTCTTCCCGCTGGGGTCTTTGCGGTTCACCCACCAATTGAAGTTCACCACCAGCTTTTGAAACACCTCCTTGAGAAACTTCAGGTCGCCCTTGCCCAGGGCAGCCTTCTCCGTTTCGTAGATGACCCGTGCGGCCCACGCATGCACCGGCGGGTTGACGTCGCTAAAGTTCCACTCGTAGGCCGGAAGCTGGCCATTCGGGTGCAGGTAGTCATCGTCCAAGATCAAGAGCATCTGGTGCTTTGCGAAGTCCAGGTCCACCATGGCGAGCGCGATATTGTGAAATGCGAGGTCCCAGGCTGCGTACCATGGGTACTCCCACTTATCCGGCATCGAGATGACCTGAGAATTTTCGAGGTGAGTCCACTCACTATTCCGGCCCTGATATTTTTGTCCAGGATGTTCCCTCCCCCACTGGTCGACGTTGTATCCGTAATATTGTTTGCTCCACAACATTCCGGATAATGTTTGCCGCATCACCATGGCGGCATCCTCACATACCGAGTCCGGTGTGATGGACGCATAGAATTCGTCGGCTTCTTTCGAGCGCGATGCGATGATCTTGTCGAAGTTGTCTCCGAATGCTCCCGTGCACTTCTCTGAGCCTGCAGCAGCCGGCGTGAGCCGCAGCCGGATCACGTGACTCTCTCTAGGCGGCACCTCCAACTGGTAATGTGGGCATGCTTTGGTTCCCGTCTGCTTCGGGTTCACTTTGTCGGCGTGTCCATGCACGACGTATTCATTGATTCCATCCTTCACGTATAGAGTGGAGTTGGGCTGGCCAAACACGCGCTCGTCATTCGTCTCATTCTCTGTAAAGAGCAGAGGCGCGGAACCTTCGCAGTGGAGATATCGAACGCCGAGGTCGGGATGGGAAGCACCAATCACCGATGTGTTCTCTGTCCCGGTTTTCTGCTCGAGGAGCGGCTTGACAGAATCCTTCCCCCACGACCAGGTGTTCCGGAACCACAAGGTTGGCAACACCGCAAGGTCGGCCCTTTCCGGCCCACGATTTGAAACTGTAATCCGGATCAGGATATCTTCGGCCGATTCCTTGGCATATTCGACAAACACGTCGAAATAGCGATCCTCGCTGAAGATGCCTGTGTCGAGCAGCTCATATTCCATGTCGTTATAATTGCGACGCTTGTTCGTTTCAATGAGATCGCCGTAGGGAAACGCCGCCTGCGGGTACTTGTACAAGTACTTCATGTAAGAGTGGGTGGGCGTGCTATCGAGATAGAAATAGTATTCCTTCACGTCCTCGCCATGATTACCCTCGCTGTTCGTGAGCCCAAACATGCGCTCTTTGAGGATTGGATCTTTACCATTCCACAGCGCCAGTGCAAAGCAGAGGATCTGTTTCTCGTCGCTAATGCCGGCGATGCCGTCCTCGCCCCAGTGATATGCACGCGAGCGCGCCTGATCGTGGGTGAAATAATTCCAGGCGTCACCCCCTTCGCTATAGTCTTCTCGGACCGTGCCCCATTGTCGTTCGCTAAGATAGGGTCCCCATTTTTTCCAACTGACTTTGCCCTTGTGTGCTTCTTGTAAGCGCAACGCTTCCTTTGTCATGGCTGACTCTTTCTCGTTTATTCATGCAGATCTGATCCCGCTTCGTTGATATGCTGGGTCTCAGCAACCGGTGTTTCGGGCAATTCTTCCGTACCGCCTTTTCGGGAAGCGATGGGTGCGGATAGCTGTATGTTTTGCGCCGGAAGCGCAATCTGAACTCCAGTTGACTCGATGCATTCCATCATTTGGAGCTGAAGTTCTTCCTGGACCTCGAGGAATTGACCCCAATCTTTGGCCTGAACGTATGCGTAAACCTCCACCTCGAGAGAAGAGGGACTGAAATGAGTAAATCGAACGCGAATCGAGTCGTATTCGACATGAACACATTCCTTCAGCAGGTTGCGAATGCCATTGAGGAGGGCTCGCATCTGCTTCGATGATGTGTCGTAGCGTAGACCGAGGATCGGGTGAAGCCAAAACTTATCTCTGAAAGAAAGATTCTCGAGCGTCATTGTGGAGATCTGCCCATTAGGAACACTGACCAGGCTTCGGTCGAGAGTCAGGATGCGGGTCGCCCGAAGGCCGATTTCCTTGACTGTCCCTCGCGTGTCACCCACTTTCAACACATCACCCACCTGCACCGCTTTGTCGAAGATGAGGGATACGCCGCCGACTAGATTCTCGAGAGTCTTCTGCGCGGCGAAAGCGACGGCGATGCCGCCGACGCCGAGGCCGGCCAGTGCGCCGGTTGGGTTGACGCCGAAGTATTTCAGGGTCATCAGTAAGCCGGCAAAGATGATAAGAAGGTCGACACCCCAGCGTGCAAGACGAACCATCGAAGTGGCCCCGCTTAGGTTTCGACTTCGGAGATATCGACTGAGATAAGCCTCGCCCCAGCGGGCTAGCAGAATGAGCAGCCAGACGCTTGCAATGATGGCAATGACGGTACCGGAGCCGTTCCATAACTGCCGCGCAAACAGCGGAAGCTCGACCTTGGAATTCACCTTGTGAATACCCCAAGCCATAAGCAGAAGCCGAACCGGTATCGGCAAGATATCGGGGAGAGCCAATTCTGGCTTGCCGTGCAGGCGCCGCAGAATCTTGCGTGCCAGGTAACGGAGCAAGCGATTCAGGAGAGCCATGAAGAGAAAGAAGAGCGGAATGCAAACAAAAACCGCGAACCATTCAAAGAG
>NZ_JBARMD010000466.1:0-6910 GCF_049802275.1 Occallatibacter sp.
CAACTTCACTGCGCGCGAAGCCCTCGTCGCCGACCGCATCCGTCGCGAAATCATCGAGCGTCTTGAATTCCTCTGTGCCGTCGGCCTCAACTACCTCTCGCTCAATCGCAACGCCGCCACCCTCTCCGGCGGAGAAGGTCAGCGTATCCGCCTCGCCACGCAGATTGGCTCACGCCTCCGCGGTGTCCTTTATGTCCTTGACGAGCCCTCCATCGGCCTCCACCAGCGCGACAATTCCCGCCTTATCGAAGCTCTAGTACGGCTGCGCGATCTGGGCAACACGGTCCTCGTCGTCGAACACGATGAAGAAACTATCCGCCACGCCGACTATGTCCTCGATCTCGGCCCCGGCGCCGGCCGTCTCGGCGGCTATGTCGTCGCCCAGGGCACACCCGCAGACATCATGGCCTGCGCCGAATCGCTCACCGGCCGCTATCTTTCAGGAGCGTCCGGCATTCTCCATCGCCCCGAACCGCGCCCTCTCACTGGCAAATGGATCACGGTCCACGGCGCGCGCGAGCACAACCTGCAGGATCTGACCATTCGCATTCCGCTCGGCGTCATGACCGTCGTTACCGGCGTCAGTGGCAGCGGAAAAAGCACTCTGATTAACGACATCCTTTATCGGTCGCTCGCTAAAACCCTCTATGGCTCACGCGAAGAGCCGGGCGTCCACGAATCACTCGAAGGCGCCGATCAAATCGACAAGGTTATTCGTATTGACCAAGCACCAATTGGCCGCACTCCGCGATCCAATCCAGCAACATACACGCAGGTCTTTTCGCCCATCCGCGATCTCTTCGCCATGCTGCCCGAAGCTCGTGAGCGCGGCTACAAGCCCGGCCGCTTCAGCTTCAACGTCGCCGGTGGTCGCTGCGAAGCCTGCCAGGGTGATGGTCAGCGCCGCATCGAAATGAACTTCATGCCTGACGTTTACGTACAGTGCGAGGTGTGCAACGGGCGCCGCTATAACCAGGAGACCCTCGCGGTAAAGTTCCACGGGCACTCGATCGCCGACATCCTCGACCTCACCATTGAAGACGCGCTCACCGTCCTCGCCGATGTTCCCACCGTCCGCCAGAAGCTCCAGACCCTCGTCGATGTCGGCCTCGGCTATGTGCACCTCGGGCAGAGCGCCACCACGCTCTCCGGCGGCGAGGCTCAACGGATGAAGCTCGCCCGCGAGCTCTCCAAGCGCCAGACCGGCCGAACTCTTTATCTCCTTGACGAGCCCACAACCGGCCTGCACTTCGACGATGTGCGCAAGCTGCTCGAAGTCCTGCACCGCCTCACCGATCTCGGCAACTCCATCATCATCATCGAGCACAATCTCGACGTCATCCGCAACGCCGACTGGATCCTCGACCTCGGCCCGGAAGGCGGCGAAGACGGCGGCCGCATCGTCGGCGAAGGCCGGCCAGCCAGGATCGCGAAAACTCCCGGCTCCTTTACAGGAGAATTCCTCGCCCGCTACTACACCTCCCATAATGGCAAACTCACAGAGATCACGAGCAAGGTCGCGCCGAATGGCAACGATATGGGTGCCCCATCCATGACAAAGTCATGGGTGGGAAAGCAGGATGATCGAATAACAGCCACAACCGAAACCGGCGGATCAAAAAGACCAACAAAAAAATCCAGCAACAAGAAACCGGTGCGCGCATGAGCACATTCCCCGAGCCTCTGCCCCACGAGCCCGAGGATTCCCCCGCAGTCGAGGATGTCGCGCCACCTTCCACCGACCCCCTCGCACCCGAAAATACGCCTGCGCCGCCCGCCGAATGGACCGGCGAACCCGAAGACCCAAACCTGCAACCAGAGGAGGCAGCCCCGACATCCTTCTTCGCCGCGCCGCCGGCGGAAGAAGTTCCCCGTGAGCCCTTCTTCACCGCCTACGCGAAGCAACCCGTTCCGCGCGATGAGCGAATCCCCAACATGGGCCACCTCGCCTTGCTCGCCTTGCTCGCCCTCTTTGGCTTGATTGGCACCATGATGCTGGTGCCGCTTGCCCTCCACTTCCATCTCTTCGGAATCACCAGCATCTCGCAGGCCGCCACCGACTACCGATACGCGCTCGGCAGCCAGGCTGCCCAGTACATCATCACCTTCGCCGGATGTATCGTCGTCTTCCCCATCATCTGGCGCAAACCGTTCTTCGATGGAATTCATTGGCACGGCGCGACAGCACTTCAACGCACTGGACGCCTCATCAGCGCCGCCGTCTTCTGCTTCTTCGTGGCCATGATCGACGGAGTGCTCATGCCGGGCCCCACCAATGCGCCCATTGACGAGCTCTTTCACGCGCCTGGCGCTGCCTGGGTCCTCTTCGCATTCGGTGTCACGCTCGCACCCTTCTTTGAAGAGATGGCCTTCCGCGGCTTTGTTCTTCCCGCCCTCTGCACCGCGTACGACTGGTGTGTCGAACACTTCAACGGCGCACCCCGCCGCCCGCTCGACGAGAACCAAAACCCCCAATGGTCGCTCTCGGCGATGATCTTTGCATCCCTCGTCACCAGCGTTCCCTTCGCACTCATGCATGGCGCGCAGACAGGCTGGTCTCTTGGCCCGTTTCTCCTGCTGATCTTCGTCAGTCTGGTCCTTTGCTCCGTGCGACTCTACACCCGCTCCCTCGCCGCCAGCACCATGGTTCACGCCTGCTACAACTTCATGCTCTTCTCCTTCATGCTGCTAGGCACCGGCGGCTTCAAACACCTCGACAAAATGTAACAAGCGGCTTCGTGCTTCCTGACTCATCCCAAATAAGCGTTGTCATTCTGAGCGAACGGGGCCCCGAACGTAACAGGGGCCCCAAAGAGCGATTTAGCTCTTTGGGGTAGGTTCGGGGTGGTAAGCGAAGAATCTGCTTTTGCGTTTCTGGCCGCCATTGAGAGACTCGGAGCTCAGCAGCTAGGAGCTGGAAGCTTTCACTCGTTACAATCGCATTGATGCCCACCCACGCCCAACAGCTCCTCTCTCTCCTCTCCCGCACCAGCTTCAAACTCGGCCAGTTTAAGCTCTCCTCCGGCGGCACCAGCGATTACTACATCGACTGCCGAACCACAACGCTCCATGCTGAAGGCGGCCGTCTCACCGGCGAAGCAATCGTCGATCTTCTCCAAGAGAAAAACATCCAGGCAGAAGCGGTAGGCGGCCTCACCATGGGCGCCGATCCGATTGTCTCCAACGTCGCCACAGCCAGCGCCTGGCGCGCACAGTCGAATCCCAACACCCCGCTCATCCACGGCTTCCTCGTCCGCAAAGCCGAAAAAGCCCACGGAACCGGACGCCGCATTGAAGGCTTCTGCCGCGAAGGCGCACGCGTCATCATCGTCGATGACGTTTGCACCACCGGCGCCTCCACTATCCATGCCATTGAAGCAGCCCGCCAAGCCGGCATGATCGTCGCCACCGTCGTCTGCATTGTTGAACGCGAAGAAGCCAAGGGCCGGCCGGCTGTGGAAGCCGCAGCTCAGGATGCGCCGTTTCTCAGGCTATTCACTGCAGTCCAAGTTCGCGCGGAACACGTCCGGCAGTTGGAAGCGGCCAGATAATCAACCAAGCTTCACCCAAAAAGAGTCAGGCCATCCGGGTGTTTGCCCGGACGGCCTGCAGAGCTTGTTGCTTTAATCTATAAATTCTTTTTATCGAGTCCGGCTCACGCCTTTAATCACTCATTACGGCTTTCGCCTTTACGTGTTCTCTTCGGCTCACGCCTTTAATCGTCCCTAATCTACAAACACAACTATCTATCTTTAGTTGCTGCTCGGAGGCGGCGGAGCGGCCTGCGAAGTTGTTGCAGGAGCCTGACCGTTGCTCATGTTGCTAAGCAGCTGTACTTCCACGCGGCGATTCTGTTTGCGGCCTTCTGCCGTCGTGTTGGGGGCAACTTCCTTGTCTTTGCCGATGCCGATCAGGTAGAAGCGGTGCGCTGCAACCCCATACTTCGAAGCCAGGTATTGCACCACTGCATCCGCGCGGCGATTGCTAAGGTCATAGTTGTAAGCAGCGGAGCCAGTAGAATCCGTCCCGCCTGTAACTTCAAGAATGTAGCTCTTCGCGCTGCCAAGCTGCCCCGCGAAGGTATCCAGCTGTTCCTTGTCGTCCGGGGTCAGGTTTGCCTTGTCAAAGCCGAAGGTCACCGTCACATTCGCCATCGACTTGTAGTTGTCCAGACCCTTCACTACCGAGTCCAGGGAGTCCGCGCGATGAACGGCATCGTTCGCAGCTGTATCCGCATCGCCGGCAGCCTTCGTGGCGTTCTGGGCATTCTGGGCCGCGGCATCGGCCGAGGTCTGCGCCTGCTTGATACCGGCCGTGGCGCGGTCGTCCACCTCGTGTATGGCGCGGTTGTTATCGGCAGTCTTCTGTTCCAATTGGTTGGTATGTTCAATGATCGGCGCGGTCTGGGTTTTCACGTAGTTCTTGGTGGTGCAACCCGTCATCCCCACGACAGCTATGGCAGCTGCAATCAACAATCCATTTGAGTTTTTCATGATCTCCCCATTCCTTTACCGCCTCAGTTTTGCCTGTCCCTCGTGACCACCACCAGGCGGGCGGCGACATTTCGTGTCGACCTCTACATTGCATTCCTCCCGCCAAACCGGTTATTTCTCGTAAATCATTTAAAGTAAGTTAGTTATTCAATCGATGTGGAAAACTAAGTGGCGCCCTTACCCATGTAGTTTTTACCCAGAGCGGTAAGCTTTGCATTTCTCACACCTACAACGCGGTTTTTCGCCTTACCCGGTATCCTAGAAATTGGCGTTTTCCTCGACGCATTCCACATGGATCTCATCGAGAAAATTCGGCTGCTCCCCACCCAGCCCGGCGTGTACCTCTACAAGAACGTCGACGGCGAAGTTATTTACGTCGGAAAGGCCAAAAACCTCCGCTCCCGAGTCCGCTCTTACCTCCTTGAAGCCTCGCAGGCCAACGCTAAGACAGGCTCTCTCATGCGTGAGGCAGTCGACATTGACTACATCCTTGTCGCCAACGAGCACGAAGCCCTCGCCCTCGAGAACAACCTGATCAAGCAGCGCAAGCCGCGCTTCAACATCCTGCTTCGCGACGACAAGACCTATCCCTACGTCAAACTCACACTCGCCGATCGCTACCCCAAGGTCTTCGTCACTCGCCGTTTGCGCAAGGACGGCTCCGCCTATTACGGTCCTTACTTCCCCGGCAATCTCGCCTATCGCGTCGTCGAACTCATCCACCGCAGCTTTCTTCTCCCCAGCTGCAAGGTCGATCTTTCGCGCTATCACCCCCGTGCCTGTCTGCAGTACTACATTCATCGCTGCCTCGGCCCCTGCGTCGAGGAACTCACAACGCCCGAGATCTACAGGCAGGCCGTGCGCGACGCGCAACTATTTCTCGAAGGCCGCCAATCCGAATTGGAGCGTTCCCTCACCGCCCGCATGGCAGCCGCCGCCGACGCGGAACAGTACGAAGCCGCCGCGCGTCTGCGCGACCAGCTCTCCACCGTTCACCAACTCCAGGAAAAGCAGCGCATCGCCACTGCGGAGCAAAGTGACGATGCCGATGTCTTCGGCTATCACTTCGAAGACGACGCACTCGCCGTAAATCTGTTCCATGTGCGCAGCGGCAAAATCGTAGACCGCCGCGAATTCTTCTTCGAAGATTTGGCAGAGATTCTCGAATCACCAATCGCAGAAAGCGAAGAAAGCATCATCAATGAATTGGGTGCCCCCGGTCTCGTTTCTGAGACCGGGGAATCTGCTTCAGACTCCGAGAACTTGGGTGCCCCATCCATGACAAAGTCATGGGTTGGAAACCACGAATCCGCATTCAACGCCGGCGCCGTTTTCTCCGCTCTCCTCAAACAGCTCTACATCGACCAGCACTACGTCCCCCGCTCCATCCTCGTCCCCGTCGACTTCGACGACCGCGAAACCCTCGCCACGCTCCTCACCGAACGCATCAATCACCGCGTAGAAATTGCCGTCCCCCAGCGCGGAGAAAAACGCTCCCTCGTCGACTTAGCCGGACAAAACGCCAAGCAGTCCTACATCCAGCGCTTCCGCGTTCTCGAACCCTCGCGCAAGGCCATCCAGGAATCCCTCGCCGACACCCTCATGCTCCCCGAACTCCCCCGGCGCATCGAGTGCTTCGACATCTCCCACATCCAGGGCGCTGAAACCGTTGCCTCCATGGTCGTCTGGGAAAACGGCAAGATGAATAAGTCCGCCTACCGCAAATTCAAAGTCATGACCGTCCTCGGCGTCGACGACTTCGCCTCCATGCGTGAAGTCGTCACCCGCCGCTACAAACGCATCCGCGACGCCGCCGATACTCAGGCAGCAAAAACCACAACAACCAATGCGCAGCCGGCGGACATTGAGAATCTGGGTGCCCCATCCATGACGAAGTCATGGGTGGGAAACCGCGGATCTTCATCCGACTCAAGGAAGCCGGATGCCCAAAGCCCCTCTTCTGGGACCTCGGAGCCCAATGAGGCCGACGAGATGATTCCTTCGGAAAGGCACGAAGTGTCAGGGCACGACTCGGGGAACCCACGCAGTGGGTCGCGTGCCGTAAACGGCTCCAAAATAACGGGGGCTTTAGCCCCTGAGGGAAAACCCAGCAAAGAACCCACCACCATGCCCTCCCTCATCTTGATCGACGGAGGCCTCGGCCAACTCCACGCCGCCGCCGACGCCCTCGAATCCCTCGGCTTCACAACGCAGCCCCTCGCCTCCATCGCCAAAAAAGAAGAAATCATCTACCTCTACGGCAACGAAGACGAACCCGTCGTCCTCGACCGCCATTCGCCCGTCCTTCACTTGGTCCAGATGATCCGCGATGAAAGTCATCGCTTCGCCGTCGGCTATCATCGCAAACGCCGCGCGATGCGCGACCGTGACTCCGAGCTGCTCAACATCCCTGGCGT
>NZ_JBARMD010000467.1:0-2317 GCF_049802275.1 Occallatibacter sp.
CCGATGGAGATGGCGATGACTCGATGGAGAATGTTGTGGATGCTTTTGTGTGTCCCCGGCGCGGCGAGTGTGGCCCTCGCACAGGCTTCTGCAGGTCAGGCCAAACCTCAGATGATCGTCACGGTAAGCTTCAACTCAGCAGTGCTTCAAACTGCAGAAGCGCAGAAGAGCCTCAGCGCGCTCCAGGCTCGATTGGCTCCTAAGCAGCAGGTGCTGCAAGCCCTCAATAACGAGGTCGAAGCTCTAAGAAAGCAGTTAGCGGATACAAACAGCAACCTGAGTGACGCAGAAAGAGCAAGACGCGCGCAGTCACTGGAAAGTAAGGAGAAGCAACTTCAGCGCGAAGCGGAAGACTTCAAGAGTGATTCGCAAAGCGAATCAGAAGAGATTTTTCAACGAGTCGCACAGAAGGTCTACGCTTTTCTGCATACCTTTTCGCAGCAGCATGGTTACTCGGCGGTTATCGAGCGCGGGTCCGATGCATATCCGGTTGTTTGGTACGAAGCTACGAACATGGACGTTACGAACGCGCTCATCAAGGCCTACAACTCCCAGGCCGAAGCCGCCCCGTCGGCACCGGAAAACAGTCCCACTCATAGCGACACACCGAAATCATCGAAGTCTCTCCCCGATAACCCCTCTCCGAATTAGAGTTCGGCGTAATTGACCCGATGGAAGCGGAGACATAAGAAAAGCAAACACAGGCGGAGGGCTCTCTAGTACTACTGTGTTATAAAAATGGAGCCCCACAAAAAGGACAACCCGAGAGTTGCCGGAGCAGGATCCGTGCGATGGTCTGACGAAGGGTAGCAATGGAGCAGGGATTATGCCGCTCCCCGCGCACGGGGCGAACCCCGAGGATGGAATTGCGTGGGCAGTTCGGGGAAGGATAAGTCCAGCTGACCGACGCGAGCGGAGGGGGAAAAACGGCTCCGTTCGGCCACCAGGAACCCATAGGCCGCAACGCAGAGGGTGGCGTGATGGTGGAATCCGCGCCAGCCTCTTCCTTCATAGTGACCAAGTCCCAGTTCCTGCTTCAGTTCCTGGTAATCGCGTTCGATGATCCAGCGATGTTTGGCCAAGCGCACCAGATCGGCAAGCGTGGTGTGGGCGGGCAAAGTGGAGAACCAGTACTTGATGGGTTCTGATTCTTGCTTCGGCCACTCGATGAGCAGCCACTCTTGCGGATGGGGTTCGCTGTTCCAGTAATCCCGATGGGCCGGACGAATGCGCACAGCGGCAAAACGGGAACGCAGCGGTTTACCGCTTCCTTCGCGCCAGCGCACCATCTTCCAGGCCGAGGAAGGTAAGCTGATCGCCAACGCGCGCACCGCTATCGGAGCGTGCTGACCATTGCGGCGTAGCAACTTCGTGGGACGTCCGATTCCTTTCCACTTCCGCTTGGGCAGCGGGGCTACGCCCGGAGGCCACACACTTACCGACGATTGGATGCCCACCACATAAAGCAAACCCAATTCGCTGATACCATCACGAAATGCCGTGTCGTTGCCATAGCCAGCATCGGCCAGCACCGGAGCCGTGGGGATCTCTCGCTCGACGGCGCTGCGAATTTGTTCGAGTGCAATTTCAGGCTTGGTTTGAAAACGAATTTCCGACGGTACGCCTGTAGCTTTTCTCCGCTGCTTGTCCTGAGCCCACACTTCCGGTAAGTAGAGACGCCAGGCAATGGGCAGACTCGCTGTTGCCGTGCTTAGGGACAGACTCACCGCTACCCGACAGTTCTCCTGCTTGCCCACCTGTCCACAGTACTGGCGCGTGACTCCCACCGAATGCGTTCCCTTTTTCGCCACTCCCGTGTCATCGATCACCCAAGCTACCACCTCCCCTTGTTTCTGCATGACGGGCAGCACGTATTGGCGCACCGCTTGCAAAATATCTTCGTCCCTCCAGGGGGCATGGGCCACCAGATGATGTAAAGACTGATGGGCTTGGCGCACGTTGTCGGGACAAAGACGAGCCGCCATGGGCTCCACACTCTTACGCTCTCCAGGCAGCAGCAAGCCGGTGCAATAAGATTTCAGAGGTACCATGCGATCCAGGTGCCCCGCGGCTTGCGCCAGGCGTTCAAGATAGGCCGCGAAGCGTTTTTGTTGGGCGCCTGGCGCTACCGAGTGGGCGCTCATGACCAGCAACTTAACATCAAAGATGCTGCGCTAAAAGTAATCTGTCAGTCGCGCGACTCAACTTTATAACACAGTAGTACTAGCCAGATGACGCAAAACACCATGTTAACCACCTACGGAGAATCGATTCATTATGATTTGAAGGAACTACTCGTCGCCTACGACTTCTCTCA
>NZ_JBARMD010000468.1:0-1563 GCF_049802275.1 Occallatibacter sp.
GGCTTGAACATTTCATCTCCGAGCGGTTCGAGGAACGCATCTCAGCGAAACTAGGACATCCGAAATTCGATCCCCATGGGCACTGCATTCCGACGATAGACGGGAGAATGCCCAAACAGGCGTCGAAACCACTAACAAGCCTTGAACAAGATGGGAGTTTCGTAGTGGACAGCGTCGCGGATCAGGACGCGATCTTGTTAAAGCGGCTTAAAGCGCATGGCATATCGCCGGGCACGCGCATCCAGGTCACCAAGCGATCTCCGCAGGAGTTAAGTCTGCTCGCAGGCCGCCCCTTACGGGTTTTGCGTCTCTCTCGCGCTCTTGCAGATGCAGTCCGCGTCCGCTCTGCAGAATAGAGCAACGATCGACGAAGGAATTATTCGAGCAATCGAGTGATCCGAAGGACGAGGTCCTCCTTGCGGGTTCCATTCATGTTGCGTCGGAACTTAGCTTCATTTCCAACTTGACTAACCTTCTTCCGCCAGGACAGCTGCAAACGGAACCCGAATCAGAAGCCGGGCCGTCAAAAAGCGAGTTCTGGAGGATTGCCTCAGCGATGGATCCGCAGCCAGTGCTCATCGGCACCGGTCAGCCAGTGGGAAGCACTCCAGAGCGCAACCGCAATACAAAATCCAGCCAGCAGCAGAAAGAGTGCAGCCGCGCTGAGCTTTTCGGGGATCGACCACCGAATGTTGCGGAGCCTCCGCTTGCTTCCTTTATCGAAAGTAATGACTCGTGGCATGTCTGCTCCCTGATTGTTCGCAATCGAGATACCGCCATAATGCCCAGTGGCGTTCACAACAAAAGCCTCCGTCTCGCGCAGAGTGAACGGACGCAGATTGCAATTCACTGCGCCCGTTCCTTCCGCGTGAGTTTCTAGAAGTTCAGCGTCACCTTTGCCGTCAGAGCGCGGGGAGTGACGTAATGCGTGCCGCTGAATGTCGAAAGAAAGTTGTAGAGCGCGTACTTGTTGGTGAAATTGATCGCTGTCAGATCGAGGTCCAACTTGTAGTGCTCTTTATGGAAGATGTTGTCCTTGCCGAGCGAGGCGTCGAAAAGATTGCGCGGCGCGATGCGGGGCGGGTTATGGTCGTCATCCTCGGTGTTTGGCGCGGGAATTTGCACCAGGTTCGATTTGTACCCAGCGTTGTCGCACGCGATAAAGCCCGAGTTAGGGGTAGCCGCCACCCCGTCACAGAGAATGTCCGCCTGGAACTGTTGGTCGAAAGTGAGTCCGCTGAGGTCCACTCCCGGTTGGCCGTTCGGCAAGGTGATTCCGCCACACGGGCTATTTGCGCCTGTGGGGTTGTAACAGGGGACTGATCCTGCCACGAGTCCGCTGTCATAGCGCCAGTTGAATCCGCCCCACAAGCCGCTCAGTACGCTGGCGTGAGAAAGCGTGTATTGAAGGTGCGTGGTCTGGTTGAACTTCTCGTCGTGATCGATTCGGAAGGGAAATCCGCTTTGGCCCACCGTAGCTCCGGCTCCGGCTGACTGGGGAGGGAAGAAGCGAGCGGCAACGGATGACGCTACAAAATAGGCACTGAAGCCACGAACCACCGG
>NZ_JBARMD010000469.1:0-7948 GCF_049802275.1 Occallatibacter sp.
GTAAAGAATTTCAATGACGATTTCAGTGGGACCGGGCTCGCGGCGGCTGAAAGCGTGGGGAGCCAGCGGCGATTTGGTGTCGAGCGCTGCGTAGCCTTTCGATGATGGCATGAATGATTACCTTCCGGAGACGAGTGTAAATCACTAGTCGGATGGATGAGGCAAGCTCTACCGGAAAGGCTCAGCGAGTGGGGAATTCATAAACCCACTCATCGCGATGAAGCCGCGATGAATAGGGCACAAATTGCCGTGTTTTGGGATGGAATTATGGACGACGGGCGGAAGCAACGCGCGGGATGCCCTGGAGGTCGTGAGTGAATTCGATGTTCTGAAAGCCGGAATTCTTGAGGTGAGATTCGACATCGGGCATCTGGCTGAAGCCGAATTCGAAGACGAGATAGCCGCCGGGAATGAGTGCGGCGTGAGCGGCGGGAATGAGACGGCGATAGATTTCGAGGCCGTCGTGGCCAGCGAAGAGGGCGATGTGGGGTTCGTGGTCGCGAACTTCTACGGAGATGAGGGCGCGGTCGGTATCGGGAACGTAAGGCGGGTTGGAGACGATGATTTCGAAGTGCTCGCCGGCCACGGGCGCGAGGAGATCGCCGTGCAGGAAGCGGATTTGCTCGGCCAGGTTGTTGCGGGTCGCATTTCCGCGCGCGATTGCGAGTGCGGATTGAGAGATATCGATGGCGGTGAGAATCGCGTTGGGAAGTTTGGTCGCGAGGGCAATGGCGATAGCGCCGGAGCCGGTGCCTACGTCGAGAATGCGTATGGACGGAGCGGGGTTCGTGCTTTCCCATCCATCCGGCAAAGAACGCCGGAAGGATGGGGCACCCGGGTTCTGAGGTCCTTCTAACATCTCTTCAAGATTGAAGGCACCCGGAGTAGCGAGTTCGATAATCTTTTCGACGAGGTGTTCGGTTTCGGGGCGAGGAATCAGGACGTCTGGGGTGACGTGGAAGGGGAGGCCGTAGAATTCGCATTCGCCGGTGATGTACTGGATGGGCTCGCCTTTGCGGCGGCGCTCAATCAGGCCTGCATAACGGATCGCGCTGCATCCCGCGAAGTCGTCTTCGGCGTGCGCCATCAGCCAGGCTTTGTTTTTGCCGATCACATGCAGCAGCAATGTCTCTGCGTCGCGCTTCGCACGATCAGAGTGCGGGCCATCGCTGAGCTGCGCTTCGGCCTGGGCGAGCCAATCACGCAGCGTCATCAAGCCGCCTGATCGTTGTCGGCTTTCAGTTGCTCCGCCTGGTAGTGCGCGACCAGGGCATCGACGATCGGCTGCAGGCGGCCTTCCATAATCAGGTCGAGCTGGTGCAGCGTCAGGCCGATGCGGTGGTCAGTGAGGCGATTCTGCGGGAAGTTGTAGGTGCGAATCTTCTCGCTGCGGTCGCCGGAGCCGACTTGCGATTTGCGGGTCGCGGCCAGTTCGGCGTTCTGCTTGTCCATCTCCATCTCGTAGAGGCGGGAACGCAGCACGCGCATGCCTTTTTCGCGATTCTTGATCTGCGACTTTTCGTCCTGGCAACTGACCACGGTGTTGGTGGGGATGTGGGTGATGCGCACGGCGGAGTAGGTAGTATTCACTGATTGTCCGCCCGGACCGGAAGAGCAGAAAGTGTCGATGCGGATGTCTTTGGCTTCAATCTTGATGTCCACATCTTCGGCTTCGGGCAGGACGGCGACGGTGATGGCGGAAGTGTGCACGCGGCCCTGCGTCTCGGTTGCAGGTACGCGCTGAACGCGGTGCACTCCGCTCTCCCACTTGAGCTGCGAGTAGACGCGCTTTCCTTCGATGATGGCGATGACTTCCTTGTATCCGCCGACGCCGGACTCGGACAGCGACATTACTTCGACCTTCCAGCGATGCTGTTCGGCGAAGCGGGTGTACATGCGGAAAACCTCGGCGGCAAAGAGCGAAGCCTCGTCGCCGCCGGTGCCGGCGCGGATTTCGAGGATGACGTTTTTCTCGTCGTTGGGATCTTTCGGAATCAGCAGGATCTTGATTTCTTCTTCAAGGGCGGCGGCGCGCGGTTCGAGTACCGCGATTTCTTCCTCGGCCATGGCGCGCAGGTCGGGGTCGGTTTCGGCCAGCATGGCGCGGGCTTCGGCGAGGCCCTGCTGGGCGGTTTTCAATTCTCGATATTTTTCGACCGGCTCTTCGATCTCGCGCAGGGCCTTGGCGGTCTTCTGATATTTTTCGTGGTCATTCAGTACTTCTGGCAACGAAAACTGCGCCTGCAGGTCGTTGAAGCGTTGTTCCATTTGTTCCAGGCGATCTAGCATTCCTAATCTCCGTGTTGCGCCGGCCGGCGCGCAACTGCTGCTGGCTATCTGTTTGGGAATTGTGTCAGAAAAAAAGGCGCAGAACAGTGTAGGCGGCGGGCGCCGCTAGAGGAGAGCCGGGATGGGCTGATGGAGAATCATTGCGCTTTCACTATTCTAGCGCGAAATTGTATTTGCTTGAACTTAGATTCATCCCAGGTCTCAAATGCGAGACCTGGGGCACCCAGGTTCATTGGCTACGCGAGATTGCAAGCTACTCCAAAACAATGGATTCAGAAGCACTCGATGTGGTCGCAGGCATTCATCAGCGGAACCTGCAGGTTTGAATCGTGGTCGCTGTCTGAGTAGATGGTGATGGTCGCAGGCTTATAGTCCTCGGGCTTGGCGGTCATGATGTTGGGTACAAAGGTCTGTGGGTTGCGGTCATAGAGCGGAAACCAGGTGCTCTGGATCTCGACCATTACCGTGTGGCCGGCCTTGAACACGTGGTCTACGTCGCGAAGACTGTAGCGGTATTCGTGGATCGACCCGGCGCGAAGGGGCGTCGGTTTCTCAAAGCTATCCAGGTACCGGCCGCGAAAGATCTGCTCGTTGGTCATCAATTGATAGCCGCGCATCTTCGGGTCGGGATCGTCGTCGGGGTACTGGTCGATGAGCTTGACGATCATGTCGTTGTCGGTTCCCGTGGTTGAGGCGAAGATATCCGCCAGTACTTCCCCGGTCACGATGAGGTCCTTTTTGAGCACTGGCAGCTTCCAGACGGCGACGTCTTTGCGATCGGTCACAAATCGCTGGTCTTCTGTGAGCCAGTTGAACCACTGCGAGCCGTTTCCATAGGTGGGCTGGATAGGCCGATGCCTGTAGGGAACCGGGTTTGCCGGATCGCTTTCGTAGCTGGTCTTCGCCGGTTCCTTGGCGTCGGTCCAACTCAGAAGGCCATCGCCCACCAGGTGAAGGCTGGTCGGCTGGGCTTCCTTTGGAGGGAAATGCGAGTAGCGCTTCCAGGTATTCGAGCCAGTCTGGAAGCTCGCTGTATCTTCGAGGTCGAAACCGGGCTCGTCCTTCAGATAATGACCGAAGAACTTCGCCTCAATCTGTGCGCGAAACTCTTTGCCAATCGACTCGCCGTAGTTCAGATTGCCGAGATGGCGCGACGAGGAACCCCACGAACCGTGACGCCAGGGACCGAGGACCAGAAAGTTCTCGTTCTTGCTGTCGTGCGGCTCGAGCATCTTGTACTCCTCCTGCGGCCCCCACATGTCTTCCTGGTCGTAGTATCCACCCACGCTCAAAGTCGGAACGGTGACTGCGTTTAAGTGGTGCTCCACGCCTCGGGACGACCAAACCGTGTCATAGCTGGGATGATCGAGAAAGAGTTTCCAGGTGGGGAAGGGCTGCTTGACACCAGATTTTTTGACGTCTTCTGCGAAGGAGCCGCGCGCGAGAAAGTAGTCAAAGCCGTCCTCCGGCTTTCCGTCCTTGTCTTTTCCGTAGCTGACGTCAGCATTCTCCTTGTTGGACTCCATGCCGAAGACGTAATCGTAGCCATAGCTCTGGCGGAAAGCGCCGTTATGGAAGAAATCGTCGCCCATCCAGACGTCGATCATCGGTGCCTGCGGTGAGATGGCTTTCACCGCCGGATGCGGATCGATACCGGCCTCCATCGCCAGGAAGCCCGGGTAGCTGGTGCCAACGAATCCAGCCCGCCCGTTATTGCCCTGGACATTCTTGAGAAGCCAGTCCACGGTGTCATAGGTGTCGGTGGTTTCGTCGATGGCCTTGGGATCGTGACCACCCCCCGGACCAAGACCTGTCCGCGGGGACCCCGGGTGGTGGTCGACCTGGGGACGGCTCATAACGAATTCGCCTTCACTCTTGTAGCGGCCGCGAATGTCCTGGGCGACGTAGATGTAGCCGGCACGCGCGAGTTCAGGCCGGCCGCCGAAGAAAGACGCGCGGCTGGTCCCATCTACCCCGTATGGCGTGCGCTGGACGAGGAAGGGAAGCGGCGTCGTGATGTCAACGGGCTTCAGGATCACGGTATGCAGCTTGATGCCGTCGCGCATGGGAATCATGATTTCACTGCGCTGGTAATCGTGGAAGCTGTGATGAACCGCGTCGCCGGTATGCTTGAAGATTACCTGGGGATCGTTCGCTGCAAACATGCTTGCGCCGCGACCAGCCGAATCCAGGGTGAACTTCAGCGTCATCTTCGTCTCGGGAACGGCGAATTCATTGGGCGAATTCTCGGTCAGGGGCGTCGGCACCATCCGCTCAGACTCCATGACCAACTTGCCATCCTGCACGTAGAAGCTAATGCGCGTGTCGGGCTCGTTAGGGTCGGTGTATTCGCCGGAGAGCGCGTCGAGTTGCGTCGCCGCCGCTGCAGGGGCTTGTTGCAGTACTGCACCCTGTGCGAGGGGCGCGAGCCGCAAAGTTTTGCTTGTTGAAAACAGCAGGGCAAAACACAGACCAAGTACGGCAACTCGACGTCGCGTCAAGACGAGGACCTCCCGGAGATCAAACTAATGCGAAGGCAAACTAATGCGAGTGGCCGTGGTGGCTGTGAGCGGCAGCGGGGCTTGACATCTCTTCAATAGGTACCACACAGCCATGAAGCTCTTCGCATCCTTCGTGTTCAAACTGAATTGTAGAGTGCTGAATCGAAAAATGGTCACGCAGAACGTGATTCAGCTTTATCAGAATGCAGGCACTCTCCGACGGAGGAATGTCGGCGATGCAGACATGGCAGGCGAGCGCATGGCTATTAGATCCGAGGCTCCACACATGCAGATCGTGGACATCGTGGACGCCCTCAACCTCTTCCATGCCTGAGCGGATCTCGTTCAAGGAAACGCCTCGCGGCGTGCCCTCAAGCAGAATGTTGAGCGTCTCCCGCACGATATCCAAGCTCGTCCAGAGAATCAGAGCGGCTATCAGCAGCGACAGCGCCGGATCGATCCAGTTGCGCCCGGTGAAGAGGATGCCGGCGCCTCCCGCGATCACCGCGGCCGTTGATAACGTGTCGCCTGCCATATGCAGGAAGGCGCTGCGCATATTCACATCGCGGGCCACGCCCCACAGCAGACCCGCGATCACCCCATTCATCAACACGCCGGCGGCGGCAACCACCATCATAAGTTTGGGCTGGACAACGACCGGGGCGCTGAGGCGGTGGATGGCTTCGATGGCGATCCAGATCGCGATGACGATCAGCGTGGCCGCATTGATGAACGCCGCCAGCACGCCGGCGCGCTGATAACCGAAGGTCTTGGAATGCGTGGCGGGGCGTGACTGGAAATATACCGCTACGAAGCTGAGCAGCAGCGCCAGAAAGTCAGAGACGTTGTGCCCCGACTCGGAAAGAAGCGCAAGAGAATGAGCGCGCAGTCCGGCCACAAACGTAATAACCACATACGCCAGCGTCGCGACGAGCGAGAAGCGAAGTACGGATTGTGTCCTGGATGCGCCTGCGGAGGTTGGCGCCGCTTGGACATGCATAGGGAAAGTGTAACCGGGGCCGAGTATCGCGCGCTAACGCCGGTTCGAGAGCGAACTGGCTGATGCTAGCCGCGATCGGGTCGCAACTGGCCTATTTCCTGATGTTTTGATGGCCCGATCAGGGGGTACACCGGAAGGCTGGAACGGAGCCCCGACCAGGTTTCCGAGATCACAATGCTGTTCTGCGGATTTCCGGGCTGGTAGCGGACGGAGCAGGGAAAGCCGGCGCGCATCTCGCCCAGATCAATCACACTCAGCAGGGTGGTAATGTCCTGTGAACATTCGTAGTCCACGCCGGCGCTGCGGTAGCTGTATTCCAGCATGGTCAGCGATCGACCATCCTCCACGGTTATCTCACGGATGTCGAGCAACATGCCATCGATGACGCGGCCCGATAAGGCAAGCATCTTCCGGCGTGCGCGTTCCAACTCCTCTTCGGTAGGCCGTTTGCGCCGCAGATAGAGGACCGCGCCAACAGTCAGCCCGGCCACAAGAGTGACTCCGGCTGCTGCTTCCCATGCGTCCTTGTTGAGGAGTGTCATTTGCGAGGGTGGTCGAATGTAGTCCCAACTTGAGGATACCGCAGATCGAATTCTCTGTATGTGAGGGGAGAAACGCTTACAGTCCGAAGGTACCGGAACCCCGCTTTCTTGATACCTTCATCTTCTGCATCTAAACTCGCGTTCATTGGAGGAAGCGCCATGAGGGTTGGAGTGCTTGGATCGGGCGACGTAGCGAAAACGCTGGCGACCGGATTTCTGAAACATGACCACTCGGTAAAAGCGGGCAGCCGGAATCCCGCCAAGCTTGCAGACTGGTCCGCGCAGGTTAGCGGCAGCTCAGTCGGCACATTTGCAGAGGCGGCCGAATTCGGCGAGCTGGTGGTGCTGGCGGTGAAGGGCAATGCCGCCGCGGAAGCATTGACGATGGCCGGCGCGAAGAATATTGCCGGGAAAACGGTGATCGACGCCTGCAACCCGATCGAAGATGCTCCGCCGGACAATGGTGTGCTGCGGTTCTTCACCAACATCAACGAGTCGCTGATGGAGAAGCTGCAGCGCCAGTTCAGCGAGGCCCATTTTGTGAAGGCGTTCAACTCTGTGGGCGCACCCTGTATGGTCAATCCGCAATTTGCCGGTGGCAAGCCCACCATGTTCATTTGCGGCAACAACGAAGGCGCAAAGAAGCAGGTGGCGCAGATCAACGAGCAATTTGGCTGGGAGACAGCCGACATGGGGTCGGCGGAGGCTGCCCGTGCCATCGAGCCGTTGTGCATGCTCTGGTGTATCCCCGGTTTCACGCGCAACGACTGGACCCATGCGTTCAAGCTGCTTACGAAATGACTGCGGCGCCAGACCGGCTCGACGTGCCTTGCCTTGACCCGGCGAAGCGCCCACTCGTATTCTCGGGGACAATTGCGCGTATGTGCTGCCTCTCATTGCACATGCGCTGGGAGAACCCAGCATGAGCACGTCAGCACCGGCCGCTACGCCCGTTTACCGCTTCGCCGCCCAACCCCAGCTGGTACGCCGTGCCGCAGTGCTGGGCGCGGGAACCATGGGTTCGCGCATTGCCGCGCACCTGGCCAATGCGGGTGTGCCTTCACTTCTGCTCGACATGGTTCCGGCCGGAGAAGGCTCGCGGAATCGCCTTGCGGAATCGGCGCTGGCGGCTCTAGCCAAATCAAAGCCAGCGGCCTTCTACGAGCCGTCGCTGACGTCCATGGTGTCGGTGGGAAACTTTGAGGATGACCTGCCAAAGCTGAAACAGTGCGACTGGGTGATCGAGGCGGTTGCCGAGAATCTTGAAATCAAGCGGTCGCTTCTGGATCGAGTTGTACCGCATCTCGCGCCTCAAGCTGTGCTGAGCACTAACACCTCGGGACTGCCGATTGCGAAGATCGCCGCCGGGCTCAAGTCGCATCGCGACCGTTTTTTTGGCACGCACTTTTTCAATCCACCCCGCTATATGCAGTTGCTGGAAATCATCCCCACAGCGGAAAACGACCCGGCGCTGATTGCCTCTTTCGCGACATTTGCCGATCGCGTGCTGGGCAAGCAAGTGGTCTTCGCCAACGACACGCCCAACTTCATAGGAAATCGCATTGGCGTGTTCGTGATGTTTTCGGCGTCAACTCTCATGCTGCAGCAGGGCCTGA
>NZ_JBARMD010000470.1:0-13707 GCF_049802275.1 Occallatibacter sp.
TTCTCCGCAATGCGCCGAAGGCGATCAAGGCGTTGTCGTGTGGCCACATCGACCCATTGTGGTACGACATGGGGTTATATCGGCTCTCTCCGCTAACGAGCGTGCGCACACCCCACCCGGAAAAGAAAGCGGGCGAAAGAAGCTCCTCACTGATCAAGCGGTGTTGGGCGTCGGTAGCGATCCCAGAGAACAAGCATTGGCCCGCATTCGAGCTTCGCACGCAGCATTGTCTTTTCTTGCCGTCCAGCGCCAGGACAAACATCCCGAGCTCATCGGACCAGAAGTCGGATTGAAACTTCGCACGAAGATCAGCAGCTTGCGCACGAAGCCGTTCGGCGTGGTCACTGTGCCCCAGATCAGCAGCGACTGAAGCAATGCCGTTCTTGGCGGCATACACGTAGGCCTGAACTTCGCAAAGCGCAATGGGACCAGCGGCCAGGCGGCCATCGGCGTAAAAAACCGAGTCTCCTGAATCTTTCCATCCCTGCTGCACCAATCCGTGGTCTGTCTGGCGGGAATATTCGACGAAGCCGTCGCGGTCGCGATCACCATAGACATCGATCCATTCAAGTGCGGCAAGAATGTTCGGCCAGATCTCGCGCAGAAATTCGGCATCGGCAGTACGCTCGTAGTAAGCCGCTGCGAGCAGGACGAACAAGGGCGTGCCGTCAACCGTTCCGTAGTAGCGGCCGAAAGGCACTTCACCGAGCCGAGCCATTTCACCCTTGCGCATTTCGTGAAGAATTTTGCCTGGATCTGCGTCGCGTGCGGCATCATGACTTGTCGCCTGGGTTGCGGCAAGGTATGAAAGCACACCCTTTGCAATCGAGGGCGTCAGCCATAGCAACTCGAGAGCGGTGATGATGCCGTCGCGACCGAACACAGTGCTGAACCACGGCACACCCGCATACGGATAGAGCCCATGCGGGGTCTCCGTCACCATCATGGCAAGGTCTGCACAAGACCGACGGATCCATCTATTGAACTGCTCGTTTGAGGTTTGGACGTCTACCTCCGCGAGCGGCCCCGTGCTCCGCCTGTGAATCATCGCCTGCAACTCTTCACCGTAGCTGCTCGAGTTCATCGAGCCGTTCCCCCCGAACTCGCACATGACATTGACCGTGAAACAAACCTCGCCATGCGCTTCGATGTGAAGAGGAACCGCGATGCCACTGTCGTGCGGCTCACACGAAGGATGCGAGCACACGACGCGCGTGGTACGCCGGATGCTATCGAGGCCTTCGTATGCGAGCGTTACAGACGAGCGGCCGATTTCCTGAGGCAGTTTTTCGCCGCGCCGCGCGCGCTTCTCGCCACGCACCTCGAAAATGTCGGCAAAATCCGCTTCGAATGCGAAAGAAAGCTCGACATCGATTGCCGTATCACTGTAGTTATTCAAGGTGATCTGGTCGTAGCAGATCAATTCCGTGAGGAACTTGGCACGATAGATGTGCACCGTGCCCCGGGGAAGCGATCCCCCGGAATCCAGTTGAATATCAGGATTTGTAAGGTCGATCCCGAAGAGAACATTGTCTTCGCGGATCGTAGAACTCAGCAGCAATGGGCGATATCCGCAAAAGAGCATTTCGAGACGCGACAGGTGACGCGTTTCATTATGAAAGATTCCCTGCTGGCCGAACCCAACCGGCTGAATATCTCCGCTGCGATCGAAAACAGCGAACGTGTCGCCATTTAGCAGGACCCTGGTTCGATCGTCAGCGAGAGCCGACGAAGCCCGGATATAAAATTGTTGATCGACCTCAATGACGTCGCGATTCTGTTCACGCTGTCCGGTTGGCACCATCGATAGAAGACTCCTTACTTAGAGGGTGAGTGTGAGTCCACGTTTGCCGCGAGCGGCACGCTTCTTTTCCCAGATGCCACGTTCGTACGCGGTCAGATATTGCTCACACATGCGTCGCGAGGTGAAGCGCTCCAAAAACCGCTGGTGACATGACCGGCGATCGATCGACGGAATTTGTTTCACGGCTTCTACGGCTTCTTCGAAGCTTTCCACGATAAATCCGTTTACACCCGGGTCGATGATTTCAGCAACAGATCCGCCGCGGTAAGCGATGACCGGGGTGCCACATGCCATGGCCTCAATCATGACCAGGCCGAATGGCTCAGGCCAGTCGATGGGAAACAGCAGGGCTGCCGCGTTGCCAAGGAAGTCGGCCTTTTCCTGCTCGCCGATCTCACCGACAAATTCAACCTCGGAATTTGCCAGCAGGTCGCTGATCTCGGTTTCAAAGTAGTTGCGATCCGCCTCGTCAATTTTGGCCGCAACCCGCAGCGGCATTCTTGTTTGGTGCGCAATCTCAATAGCCCGATCGACTCTTTTCTCCGGCGAGATCCGGCCAAGAAAGGCCAGGTAATCTCCCGATGAGAATGTGGGTACGTGCAGATCTTCTGGAATTCCGTGATAGACGGTAGCCAGCCAACTAGCCCAGGGCATTGGAGCGCGCTGGGCATCAGATATCGAAATTAGCCGCATATCGTCGAACTCTCTGAACAGCGGGTAGAGATCGGGAATGTCAAGCCTGCCATGAAGCGTGGTGACGGCGGGAATTTCGAGTCTTCGAATCTGGGAAAAAGGGAGATAGTCAAGGTGAAAGTGCACCACGTCGAATTCGTCCGCATCCTGCGCCACTGTTTCGATGAGA
This sequence comes from Occallatibacter sp., assembly GCF_049802275.1. Taxonomy (NCBI): domain Bacteria; kingdom Pseudomonadati; phylum Acidobacteriota; class Terriglobia; order Terriglobales; family Acidobacteriaceae; genus Occallatibacter; species Occallatibacter sp. The sequence goes on from NZ_JBARMD010000470.1 coordinate 2,667, forward strand.
TTCAGGTGATGGGCAAGCGGCGAAAGCAGCTTGCCACCGTCGAGTCGAAGGGCTCTTTGGCAGACAGATCGCAAGCGCGCCGATGTTTGTGAGTCCCCACTCGCGTAAAGGGTTATGTCATGTCCTTGCTTTACAAGCTCTTCCGTTATGTATGAGACCACTCGCTCGGTCCCGCCATAGAGCTTGGGTGGCACACTTTCGTATAAGGGCGCAACCTGCGCGATTTTCATAATGGTTCTCTCCCTGCCATTTCGTACTATGCGGGTCTACAGCCTTAGATGCACCCGCCGCGATACAGCGTGGTCTGAGATCGGAACCACGTGTATCGACGAGGATCGCAGTGTTCTCAGAGTTGAATGCCGGGAACTCTGCACAATCAAAAGGAGATTCGGGAAGATATCGCGAACCGGCGTCTTCACTCGAGGAAGCACGAGTCCAGCACTTGCCACGCAACAGTTGCAATTTCTCTCACATCCTGCGAATATCGGTGCATGGACTTTAGGACCTGTTGTCGCCTGTGTATGACGCCTCGCGCGCACAGGTAGACCTTGGCCCCGTAAAAGTCCAGCTATTCATTTCAAGGTTTCCTGAGAGCCCGCGATACAGCCCCAGCTGTCGCGGGCTTTCCATTTTTTACCGAAAAATCGAATTCCCCTCGAGGACATATGACCGACGCAGTTCAAACAAAAGAGACGAAAGCCCAGCGCACCGAGCGACTAAAACGCGCCAAGAATCCCTGGGAAGCATTTGATGAGGTGCGGGCTTTTGCGCGTGAAGGGCGCTCCAGCGTGGTCCCCGAGTGGGCGGCCATGTACTTCAAGTGGTGGGGCATTTACACCCAGGGCGATGGAGTGGGCGCCGTCGGTGGCAAAGGTGGCGAGGGCCTGGTCTCTGACTACTTCATGATGCGCATCGGCATTCCCAACGGGATCATCTCCTCGCACCAGCTGCGCACCATCGGAGGCCTCACCCGAAAATATGCCCGTAACCTTGCTGACATCACCGTGCGGCAGAACCTCCAGCTTCACTGGCTCACGATCGAGTCCCTTCCCGAAGTGGTGGACGCGCTTGACGCAATCGGCCTCTCCCCGAAGGGAGCCTGCGGCGATGTGGTTCGAAACGTAACCGGGTGCCCCCTGGCCGGTGTGGCGCATGACGAGATCATTGACGCCTCGCCGATCGCCCTTGAGATCGCCCACCTGCTTACGGCGAATCCCGAGTTCTATAACTTGCCGCGCAAATTCAAGATCTCCGTACTCGGCTGCCCATCGTGGTGCAGCTATCCCGAAATCAACGACATTGCGCTTACAGCGGTGAAGCACAACGGACAGGTTGGATTCTCAGTGCGCGTCGGCGGAGGCCTCTCCAACGAACCCCATCTCGCAGTTCGTCTCAATGCATTCGTTCTTTCCGAGCAGGCTGTGCCTGTCGTCAAAGCGATCACTGAGATTTTCCGCGACCAGCAGGTGCTGCGCGAGAGCCGCGATCGCGCCCGCCTGAAATATCTCTTCATGAAAGAAGGATGGACTGCCGAAAGCTTTTTGACGGAACTGCAATCGCGGCTGAATTTCACTTTGCTGCCGGGAGCGGACGAGATAGTGCCGGACGAAACGCTCCGCGATCACGTTGGCATTCACCGTCAACGGCAGGCGGGCCTCAGCTACGTGGGAGCATCTGTACTGCGCGGCCGCTTGACCGGCGAGCAGCTGGAAGCCGCAGCCGATCTCGCGGATAAATACGGCAGCGGCGCCCTCCGCGCAACGGTATCGCAAAACCTGTTATTCATCGACGTCCCCAATGAGAAAGCTCTCGACCTGGTTCGCGAGCTTGGTGCCATCGGTCTTCACGTGGAGGGCTCGGCCTTCTGGCGCGGGGCCGTAGCCTGCACCGGAACAGAATTTTGCAAGCTTGCCATTACGGAAACCAAAGGTTTTACGCGCTGGCTGGTGGATGAACTCGAAGAGCGGGTTCCGCAATTCGATCAGCAGTTGCGGTTGCACGTCACCGGTTGCCCCAACGGTTGCGGACAGCACTGGATCGCTGACATTGGCATCGAGGGCAAGAAGATCAAGCACGAGGGCACGCTCGTCGATGCCTACTACTTCTGTCTCGGGGGGGCAGTTGGACAGAACGCGGGCATCGCGCGGCCAGTCGGCTATCGCTCGCCTGCGATGCTGGTGCCCGAGGCGATTGCACGGCTGCTCCGCGAATATCTCGCATCCCGTGATGGCGATGAAAATCTCCGTGCATGGTTCGCGCGCCATAGCAACGATGAACTGCGCGGCTACCTTGCAGGAGAAAGTCTCGCGCCGGTTGAGCGTGACGTGCCCACTGGCCGCGTACCCCACGCGGTTGCAGACTGAGGTTGCCATGAGCTTACTGCCGATTTTCTTAAAACTCGAGGGAAGACCCGGGCTAGTGGTTGGCGCCGGTAACGTGGCGCTCGAAAAAATCAATAGCCTGCTCCTCACAGGGTTGCGCCTCCGGGTTATCGCACCCGAAGCAAATGCGGAAATCCGACGGCTTGCAGACGAAGGACAGCTTGAATGGATTCAGCGCAAATTTGATCCAACGGACCTCGACGGCAACTTTATCGTGATCGCTGCAACGAACGATCCCGAAGTCAACGCGACCGTATATCGCGAGGCGGGCCGCCGAGGAATCCTCGTCAACAGCGTGGATGATCCACCGCATTGCGATTTCTACTTTGGATCAATCGTGCGCCGCGGTGATCTGCAAATCGCCATCTCGACAGCCGGCGAAAGCCCGGCAGTCGCACAGCGCATTCGGCGCGAGATCGACGAGCAACTATCGACAGATATCGGCCCCTGGCTCACGGAACTGGGCCGGCTCCGGCGCGAGATCATTGCAACGCTTCCGGCAGGCGAAGACCGCAAAGCTCTCGTGCATCAACTAGCAGAACGCCAGTTCTTCAAATCAAGCCCGGAGTTTTCGTCCCGACAGGATTCCGAAGGCAGAGTCTTCCTCGTCGGCGCTGGTCCCGGAGATCCCGACCTTCTCACAGTCAAGGCACTCCGGCTGATCCAATCAGCCGACGTAGTTCTCCACGACGACCTGGTCACGCGAGCCATTCTCGAGTTGGCCGGCGAAAACGCTGAGGTCGTCAACGTGGGCAAGCGCTGCGGGACAAAAAGCGTTACGCAGGAAGAGATTCACGCACTCATGATTGACCATGCCGAAGCGGGCAGTCGCGTGGTACGGCTCAAATGCGGCGACCCTTTGATTTTCGGGCGCGCAGCGGAAGAAATGTCAGCGCTTGCACTAGCCGGAGTAGCTTTTGAAGTAGTGCCGGGCATCACGGCTGCTTTTGCCGCTGCGGCGGCAATTCCCTGCTCGCTCACCGATCGCAATGCGGCGTCAAACGTGATCTTTTCGACCGGACATCACGCGCAATCCCACAATCACGCGCCGGTTCCAGAACTCGAAGATGCTACTCGCATTATTTACATGCCGGGTCGCGATCTGAGCCTGCTTGCGCTGGAATGGCTGCAGGAAGGCCTGCCGGCCGATTTCCCCTGCGCCATTGTGTCCCACGCCGCGCAGCCGGGCCAGCAGGTCCAGCGCACCACGCTTGCGGAATTGGGGAAGGCTCGCCCGACCCAGTCGCCCAGCTTGCTGATTGCTGGTTGGGCGGTTCGCGAAACCGCCGATAATCGGATCGAAGCAATCAGGGGTACCGTCTTGACGATGTAGCTCTCCTGCCGTTCCAGACACCTCGAAAGCGGAATCCGCCCCGCCTCCGACCTTTATACTGAAGTGTTTGTTGAATCAATCAGACAGGCCTCCTCTGGCCTGTTGATCGGAGCGGCATTGCCTCAGGCAGAGATCGGAATCATAGGCGGCAGCGGGCTTTACTCGATGCCCGGATTTACCAACGTCCACGATGAACGCATTGAAACTCCCTTTGGCGACCCCTCAGACCCATTCGTGCTCGGCGAACTGGAAGGACACAAGGTCGCCTTCCTCGCCCGCCACGGTCGCGGACATCGCATCCTTCCATCTGAACTGAACTTCCGCGCCAATATCTACGCCTTCAAAAAGCTCGGCGTCGAGCGCATCCTCTCCGTCTCTGCCGTCGGCTCGCTGAAAGAAGAGCACAAGCCAACAGACTTCGTGATTCCCGATCAGTTCATCGATCGCACCTTCCATCGCATCTCCACATTCTTCGGCGACGGCATCGTTGGCCACGTAGCGTTTGGCAATCCCGTATGCGCAACGGTGGCCGCGGCCGCTGAAAAAGGCTGCAAAAGCGTAGGCGTGGTCGGCAAGCTTGGCGGCACCTACGTGTGCATGGAAGGTCCGCAGTTCTCAACCAAGGCCGAATCGAATCTCTATCGAAGCTGGGGCGCGGACGTGATCGGCATGACCAATCTGCAGGAAGCCAAGCTCGCGCGCGAAGCAGAAATCTGCTATGCCACCGTCGCCATGGTTACCGACTACGACTGCTGGCGAGAGGGTCACGATTCCGTCACCATTGAAGAAATCGTCGCCGTTCTCCACCAGAATGCGGAAAACGCCTGCAAGGTGGTAAAGGCCGCGGTAGCCGCAATGCCTGCGGAACGGAACTGTGCCTGCGCCTCGGCAGCGAAGTTTGCGGTGCTCACGCAGCCCGATGCGATTCCAGCTGCGGCAAAAGAACGACTGAAGCTGCTCTTCGGCAAATATCTCGGCTGGTAGAGCCGGAAACATCACCAACACACGAATCCAGAGAGGTCATGCATGGCAATTACCGTTGTGGGCAGCGTTGCTTTTGACACTGTCGAGACACCCGCAGGGCGCAGAGAGCGCTGTCTCGCGGGCGCGGCAACCTACTTTTCGCTGTCTGCGAGCTTTTTCACCGATGTGCGCGTGATCGCCGTCGTTGGCGAAGATTTCAGCGCAAGCGAGCAAGCTGTCTTTGATGCCCACAAGATCGATACCACCGGCATCCAGCACGCCCCCGGCAAAACCTTCTTTTGGCAAGGCTCGTATCTTGACAACCTCAATGAAGCCAAGACTCTTCGGACGGACCTCAATGTCTTCGCCGGCTTCGAGCCCAGAATCCCCGACGTGTATCGCGACTCGCAGTTTCTGTTTCTAGCCAACATCGATCCTGTTCTTCAACGGCGAGTTCGTGAGGCCACGCCGCGGGCCAAACTTGTAGCCGGCGACACCATGAATTACTGGATCAAGGATCATAAGGGTGCGCTCCTTGAAGTCCTCAAGGGGCTCGATATCCTCCTCATCAACGACACAGAAGCACGCATGCTAGCAGGCAACAACAATCTCGTTCTTGCTGCTCGCGCCGTGATGGAGATGGGCCCGCGCATGCTTGTGGTCAAGCATGGGGAGTACGGCGCAACGCTCTTCCACAAAGCGACCCCCGGCGCGCAGGAGTCCCGCACATTCAAATCTCCCGCCTTCCCGCTGGAGCAGGTCACCGATCCGACGGGTGCGGGCGACAGCTTTGCCGGCGGTTTCTTCGGTTATCTCGCCTCGCAGCACGAACTCACGCCCGGCGCATTCCGACGAGCCATGTTCTATGGCTCCGTCATGGGTTCATTCACGGTGGAGCGTTTTGGCACAGAGCGCCTGCAGCAACTGACCCGCGAGGAAATCGACCACCGCTTCAAGCTGTTCCGCGAGCTGACGCACCTTGACTGAAGAACCGATTCGCCGCCCCATCAGCCGCAACGAGTGGCTGATGGTGGTGGCGTTTACGGTGTCAGCATCCGTCCTCGCCAGCCTGTGGAGCTGGCATAACGGCGCAATGTTGAACTATGGCGACGCGGTGGCGCACCTGCACATCGCTCGCCGCGTTTTCGATTCGCATCGACCGGGCCTTTCCCAGCTTGGTTCGGTTTGGCTCCCGCTGCCGCATCTGTTGATGCTTCCCTTTGTCGCGGTTTACGCCTGGTGGGTCAATGGCATTGCAGGACTGATTCCGTCGGCCCTGGCCTATCTTGCCGGATGCGCCGGTGTGTATCGACTCGCTCGCCATTGGCTGCGTCCGTCAGCGGCGGTGGTAGCGCTCGCGTTTTTCGCGCTGAATCCAAACCTGCTCTATCTGCAAACTACGGCAATGACCGAACCGCTGTTCCTCTGCGAGATGGTCTGGCTGGCGGTGTGGCTGGTGGAGTGGCGAGGAGCCTTGAACAAAAACCCACCGCGCGCGGCGCGATTGTTGTGCTGCATTGCGATGATCCTCGTCGCAGCGGTTTTCACGCGCTATGACGGCTGGATTCTGGCTGTTCTGGCATGGACGTCCGTCGGTATTGTCCAGCTTCGCCACAGCACCCTCCGCTCGCGCAGCTTTTGGATCGCGAGCGCGGCCGTGGTCGCGGCGCCATTGTTGTGGTTTGCGTACAACGCAATTGTCTTTGGAGATTGGCTCGACTTCGCGCGCGGCCCATACTCCGCTGCTGCCATCGAGATGCGCACCGCGACTCCCGGCTCCGGTCCGCCTCACCCGGGCTGGCACAATCCCTGGGTTTCGTTTCTGTTCTTCATCAAGTGTGCAGAGTTGGACGCAGCGCCCGAAGCGTGGGGCAACTTCCTGTTGAGCCTGTCCGTGCTAGGCACAGCCTGGGCGTGGTTCACGACCCATCGGCGCGCCTTTCTCTGGACGCTGCTTCTATGGCTGCCAGTTCCCTTCTACGCATATTCAATTGCATTCGGCTCGGTTCCGATCTTTCTCCCCGTTTGGTGGCCGCACTCCTGGTACAACACCCGTTACGGTCTGGAGATGCTTCCAGCATTCGCGCTTGGACTTGCATTCGTGGCACAATTCGTAATCGCCGTGGCAAGAGATTTCAAGCGGAATTCCACTCGCTTCGCAGCTGCGGCGCTTTACGCGATCGTTGCCGTCAATGCATGGCAGGTGCTTCGCGCTCATCCTCTCACGTACGCCGAAGGCGCCAAAAATATCCAGTCGCGCCGGGCGTTCGAACGCGAGATCCCGCCGGTGTTGCGTTCTCTGCTGGAAACCCGGCGTGGCGGGATCGTTCTCATGGAGACGTCAGTCTATCCAAACCTGGTCGCATTTACCGGAATTCCGCTGCGCCAGACCATCAACGAAAGTGACAAGGAATACTACACCGCGGCTTTGGCGGCTCCCGCAACGCATGCGGCAATCGTGCTCGCCTTCGACGGCGACCAGATCGACCAGGCTGTGAAAGCTCACCCCGAAGGGCTTGAATTGGTGCAACGATTTGAAGCTCCCGGACAGAATTCCGGCGCGGTTTACGTCTCCGATACCCCGCCCGGTTCGAAAGCTGCAAAGCGGTGATAGCCTTAGCCAAGGTGACAGCCATGTGCACGACATTGGCCAATATTTCGGCGCCATTCGACTTCAGCTGGCTTCAGCAGCAGGTCGTGTTCAACGGCGCTATTCCTCGGCTCATCGCAGCCTCTTTGTTGGGCGGCTTAATCGGATTAGAGCGCGAATACAAACGCAGATCGGCCGGCGTGCGGACTAACCTGCTCATCTGTCTAGGCGCGGCGTTTTTTACGTTGCTCTCAGCCGTGCTTGCTGGAGACGGCAGCCCGAATAAGGGACAGGTGGCGTCGAACATCGTGCAGGGCATCGGCTTCCTCGGTGCCGGACTGATCATTCACAACCGCAGCCGCATCAGCGGACTCACCAGCGCTGCCAGCGTTTGGGTTGTTGCCTCCATCGGCATGGCGTGCGGCGCGGGACTCTTGGCTCCTGCTGCAGTCGCCACCCTCATCGTGATCTTTGCACTCGAAATGGTTGGCTTTCTAGAACGGCGCGCCAGCATCAAAATCTACTCGCTCATCTATGAAGCGCGCGGAACCGATCAGACGGCCATGCTTCGGTCTATCCTCGATGCGATGGATAAGGCAGGCGAGCGGCTCGCAGACTTCGCCACTAACGCAATCGGCGACCTGCAGCGTGTCGTTTTCACCATCACTGCAACCAAGAAGCAGCACGAGCATTTGCGCGGAAAACTTCTCTCGGAACCCGCTATCGATTCCCTGCTCAACTTCCGAGATCCGGAGGAAGATTGATTCCCTTTGCCAAGGCGCACGCGTGCGGCAACGATTTTCTGATTGTGACCGAAGATGCTGCGGCCAGGCGCGATTGGGCAGAACTGACCCGGCGGCTCTGCGCTCGCAACACAGGCGTCGGTGCGGACGGCATCGAGTTCTTTGCCTGGACGGGATCCAAATCAGGACGCATCCGCCTGCACAATGCCGACGGTTCCATCGCTGAGATTAGCGGCAACGGCACCCGATGCGTTGCCGCGTGGATGAGTTCAATGACGGGTGCAAAGGCCGGCGATGAGTTGCGCATCGAGACCGACGCCGGGATGCGCATCTGCCGTGTCAACCACGTCGAGACAGATGGCGTCTATTCGGTCGAAGTAACCTCGGGTATGGGAATTCCCAGCGCTTCACGTAAGCAGGTTCTACTCGCCGACGGCCGCACCGTAGACGGCATCGCCATCTCCACCGGAAATCCCCATTTCGTGATTGCAGTCGATGACCCCGGATTCTCAGTCGCTGGATCGGCTTGGCAAGAGATTGGAGCGAAAATCTGTGTCCACCCCGATTTTCCGCACCAGACCAACGTGGAGTTTCTGCGCATCGTGAGTCCCGCAGAGATTGAAATCCGCATCTTCGAGCGCGGAGTAGGCCCAACCACCTCGTCCGGCACCGGCACGTCAGCATCCGCGACGGCCGCCATCGCATTCCACAATTGCAAATCACCCTTGCGCGTCCTGGCGCCCGGAGGTGCTCAAACGGTCAGCTGGCATGGCACAGGCAGTGAACTCGAACTCACGGGACCCGCAACTCTGATTGCCCGCGGCGAAGCGTGGTGCGGATGACTGCTCGAAGTAAGGCAATTAAAGGCACAAAGCCGCTGATGCCTCTACGTCCGATCGAAGCAGGTGCCGGCGTGAGCGTCGTTTCGCCGGCCTCCTTCGCAATCCCCGATCGTGTGGACCAGGGCGCGGAACGTCTTCGCCAACTTGGATACCAGCCGCGCCTTGCCGCAAATACCCAGACACGCGGCCCGCTCTTCTTTGCTGGCTCGCCTCAGCAGAGGCTTAACGATCTTCACGCGGCTTTTGCCGATCCGGAAACAACCTTCGTAGCAGCGGTCCGCGGAGGCTACGGTTCCAATTACTTGCTTGCTGGAATCGATCTCGTCCTTATCGAAAACCACCCAAAGCCATTTTTGGCTTACAGCGACATGACGGGACTCCAGCTTCGGCTCCTCGATCAGCTTGGTCTTCCTGCATTTCACGGTCCCATGGTTGCTGCGGATTTTTATCTTGAAGACGGTGTGCATCTCGAGAGCCTCCAGTCTGCGCTCGCCGGCCGGCCGTACTCCTTGGGAGAAACTGCGGGCCTGCGCACCTTGAAACCCGGTTCGGCGACCGGCACTTTATACGGTGGATGCCTCAGCATTCTCGTTTCGCTCATCGGAACCCCTTGGGAGCCTGCGACAGAGAACAAGCTCCTGTTCATCGAAGACGTGGGCGCAAAGCCCTACCAGATTGACCGGATGCTGTGGCAGATGCGTCAGACGGGCAAACTGAACGGCGTGCGTGGCATTGTTTTTGGCGAGATGCTCGACTGCACCTCTCCCGGCGCGCCGCCGAATCTGCTGGACGACACAATTCTCTCCGCTCTTGACGGTCTCGATATTCCAATTGCGATCGGTCTTCGCAGCGGTCACGTATCACATCAGAACGTCACACTGATCTTTGGCGTTGAAGCCGAATTACGTGCCGGAGATGAAGCTCAACTTACCTTGCTCGAGCCGGCGGTGAAGGCATGACATCCTCACGCAAACACATCCACCTCAGCGGCATCTGCGGCACCGCCATGGCGTCTCTGGCCGGACTGCTTCAGTTGCAGGGCCATCGCATCACAGGTTCAGACAAGGCGGCGTATCCGCCGATGAGCGACCTGCTGGGCTCGCTCGGCATTCCAATTCTCGAGCCATATTCCGAATCAAACCTCGACCCTGCACCAGACCTCGTCGTTATCGGCAACGCACTTTCGCGAGGCAATCCTGAAATAGAGCGCGTGCTCGATGAGCGCATACCGTTCACCTCCATGGCCGCTCTGCTTCGCGAAGAGTTTCTCAAGGGCCGGGAATCGCTCGTCGTAGCGGGAACTCACGGCAAAACCACCACCACCAGCATGCTGGCGTGGATTTACCAGGTTGCCTCACATGATGACGCAGCGCTTGAACCATCATTTCTGATCGGCGGTGTCGCGGAGAACTTCGGCACCAGCTTCCAGCTTCGTCCCACGCACACATTCATCATCGAAGGCGACGAATACGATACTGCCTTCTTCGATAAGGGGCCGAAGTTTCAGCATTATTTCCCCGACGCGCTGATCCTCACGCACGTTGAGTTCGATCACGCCGACATCTACGCCGACCTCGAAGCCGTTAAGGTCGCGTTCAAACGCCTCATCAATCTGGTGCCGCGACGCGGTCTGCTTGTTGCGTTCGATGGCAGTGAAAACGTGACTGAGTGCATCAGCAAAGCATTCTGCCGCGTTGAGCGTTACGGTTTCAGGCCTGAATCCCACTGGCAGCTTCGCAATCTACGCCCCGCCGACGGCCAGAACCAATGGCAGATCTGGCACAACGGGGAGTTCTGGTCCGAACTCAGGATGCAACTTGCGGGCGAGCACAATGCGCTCAACGCAACTGCGGCAGCGGCTCTCGCAGCGGGCCAAGGCATCAGCCGGGAAGCCATCGTCACCGCACTGGCCAGCTTCAAAAGCGTCAAGCGCCGGCTTGAGGTTCGCGATGTCATCCGCGGCATCACCATCATCGACGATTTCGCGCATCATCCAACGGCGATTCGCGAAACCCTGCGCGCGCTTCGTTCCGTCTATCCCGATGCGCGACTCTGGGCCGTGCTGGAGCCGCGCTCCAACACGCTCAGGCGTAAAGTGCTCGAAAAAGATCTCGTTGAAAGTCTCCGTCTGGCCGATCACGTGATCCTGGCGGGCGTCTACCAGCAGCAGCGCATCCCTGACGCAGTGC
>NZ_JBARMD010000471.1:0-27082 GCF_049802275.1 Occallatibacter sp.
CGGCATGGATGTAAATGGACCCGACCTCGAAGCCCTGCTCCGCTTCCTCGAAGTCCCCACAACCTTGCAGGCCCGGGAATCCAACCCCCAGGAGTGGTCAAACAAATACATCTTCACCGGCTACCGCAAGTTTCTCGACCCCGACGGCTATCCAGCGATTTCAACTCCGTGGGGAACGCTGAATGCCATCGATCTCAAGACCGGCAAGTATCTCTGGAAGGTTCCGCTCGGCGAATATCCGGCGCTTGCAAAACAGGGAATGAAGAACACCGGAACTGAGAACTACGGCGGCCCCGTTGTCACTGCGGGCGGGGTCCTCTTCATTGGAGCTACAGTCTACGATCACAAGCTGCGCGCCTTCGATTCCAGCACCGGCAACCTCCTGTGGGAGGCAGAACTGCCGTTCTCCGGCGTTGCTACGCCCTCCACTTACATGATCGACGGCCGCCAGTACATCGTCATCGCCGCCAGCAACGCGCGCGCGCCCAACGATCCGCAGGGCGGCATGTACGTGGCATTCGCGCTACCGACTGGGAACGCCGTGAAGCAATGAAATTCGTGCTGACCGCCGCGACGGGTGGATGCTAGACTCGCACTCTCATGGTCCTGAAACAGTATTATCTAGGCTGTCTCGCACACGCTTCCTACCTCCTCGGCGATGAAGTGAGCCGAACCGCGGTCATCGTCGATCCACAGCGCGACATTCATCAGTACGTCGCCGACGCGGAAAGGCTTGGCCTCCACATCCGCCATGTCTTTCTCACCCACTTTCACGCGGACTTCATCGCCGGCCACCTGGAACTGCGCGACTGCTGCAACGCAGCGATTCATCTCGGCTCGCAGGCCAAGGCCGAATATGCATTCATTCCGATGAGCGACGGCGACACGCTCGAATTTCCTGGGATGCGCCTCCAGGCGCTGCACACGCCCGGTCACACCATCGAGTCGATTTCGATTCTGGTTTTCGATCTCGCCAAAGACAAAACGAAGCCGTACGCAGTCCTCACCGGCGACACCCTCTTCATCGGCGATGTGGGGCGCCCCGACCTGCGCGCCTCCCTCGGCTGGACCGCAAACGAACTCGGCGGCCATCTCTACGATTCGCTGCACACAAAACTGCTTCCGCTTCACGACGATGTACTCGTCTATCCCGCTCACGGCGCTGGTTCGCTCTGCGGCAAAAAACTTTCTTCCGATACTGTTTCATCGCTCGGCGACCAGCGTCGTTTCAACTACGCGCTGAAGCCGATGTCCAAAGAGGAATTCGTGTGTCTGGTTACCGCCGACCAGCCCGACGCGCCGCCCTACTTTACCTACGACGCAATCCTCAACACCCGCGAGCGCGCCACGCTCGACAAGGCGCTCGAAGAAGGTCTCAAACCCGTCGAACTCGACGAGGTTCTCCGGCTTGGCGACAAAGGAGCGCAGATTCTCGACGTGCGGGACGCCGCGGAATACGCCAAAGGCCATCTCGCCGGCAGCATCAACATAGGCCTCGGTGGCCAATACGCCACATGGGCCGGCACAGTTCTTGATCGAGCGAAGCCCATCGTCATCATTGCCGAGCCAGGTCGCGAACAGGAGGCTGCTCTGCGCCTCGGTCGCATCGGCTTCGATCACATCATGGGATATTTGCGCAACGGCATGGAGTCTCTCGCCGAACGACCTGACCTTGTCTGGCCCACAGAACGAAGCAGCGTCCTGATCGCAGCCGAAGAGTTGGAAGCCCGCGATCCGCCGTTTCTCCTGGATGTTCGCGCACCGGGCGAGTGGGGAATGAAGCACATCGCCGGCAGCATCAATGTTCCGCTGAATCACCTGCAGGAGCGCATCAACGAGGTTCCGCGTAATCGGCGCGTCGCCGTGCACTGCGCCGGAGGCTACCGGTCATCCATCGCCGCCAGCATCCTCCACCAGCACGGCATCACCAACCTCATCGAGATCGCAGGCGGTCTGGCTGCGTGGGACGCTGCAGGTTTGCCCGTCGTGTCGGAAGCAGCACATTCAATCTAAAAAGCCGGCTCACGGCGTCCGGGATCCGTCTTAAAGAATTATCGCTTTTTCTTCGCCTTCTCACAGAAATCCGGTGTATGCTGGCCTTCGCAACATGGAGGTTGCAACATGGACTTTCAAAAAGAACTTATTGCTGAATACGACCGTGAAACCGATCGGACGCGCAAAACCCTCGAAGCCCTTCCCGACGATGCTGACCTTGCCTGGAAACCTCACACCAAGTCGATGTCTCTCGGCAGCCTGGCGGGTCACGTAAGCGACACCAACGGCGACTGGGCCCTCCACACGATTACTCGCGATCGGCTTGATTGGACGCCTGATATGAAGCCCGACACTCCCACGAATAAGCAAGACCTGCTGGCGCGCTTTGATAAGCAAATCACTGAGGTCAAGCAGGAACTGGCGAAGATGACCCCTGCCAGGTGGGATTCGAATTGGAAGTTTGTCGCCGGCGATCAGACCTGGATCGACGACACCAAGTACAACGTCTGGCGAACCTGGGTGCTGAACCACCTCGTCCACCACCGCGCCCAACTCGGTGTCTACCTTCGACTGCTCGACAAGAAGGTTCCCGGAATGTACGGCCCGTCAGCCGACGAGATGTAAGTGCGGCCCAAAGCGATACCACCGGGTCGGACTCCATGCGCGAGCCCGGCCCAGCCTCAGGACCACGGGATATCGTGTGGGCCGGCTTCGGGGGAACGGCGTGCGCTGCTATGCTGGTGGGTTCCTTCTTGAGGGCTAATCTCGGTCCATGGTCTTTCGTTACCCCAAAATCTATCCGATCCTTGATGCATCGATCCTCCCTCTGACAGGTCGTCCGCAGTTTCTCAGCAAGCTTGGAAGTGCCCTGACAAAGGCAGGTGTGCGCCTGCTCGAATTCAGGAACAAGGTCGACTCAACCGCCGATCTCATCAAGCAATCGATCGCCCTGCGCGAGGCCATGCCTTCAGACAAGGTGAAGCTGATTCTCGATGACAGGGAAGATCTCGTTCTGGAAGTTGGATTTGATGGCGTTCATCTCGACGAGGTAGACGTAACTCCAGGCGAAGGGCGATGGCTCCTCGGTCCCGAGAAGATCATTGGCACTTTCGGCGGCAGCGAGTCTCTCCTGCCGGGTGTCTTTACCGAACCGGCAAATTATTTCGCAATCGGTCCCGTATTCGAGACCAGGACCAAGCAGACCACCAAAAAGCCCATCGGCGTTGAAGGCGTGCGGAAGCTTCGCATGCAGGCAGGCTACGGCCTGGTGCTGAGCGCCGCCGGAGGAATCACCTTCGAGACCGCGCAGGCCGTTCTGGACGCAGGTGTCAACATGGTGGCCGTCTCCGAAGCGATTTTTCACACCTCCGATCCTGCGGCAGAATTCAGACGATGGAAAGACCAATTCGGCTAACCCACAGGATTCCGTTGACGAACGCCGACGTCAAAATTACCCAAGACAATTGTTTTAAATTCAGATAAAACAAGCCCAGTGGCAACTCCTAACCTCACCTCCGTCGAAAGCCCCGCCCAATCCCCAGCAGCGCCCACAATGGTGCAGACACTTGGGCTGTTCAGTTCCACCGCGCTCGTTGCCGGTTCCATGATTGGTTCGGGCATTTTTCTTGTGGATGCCGACATCGCGCGTACGGCTAACTCTCCGGCTCTTGTGCTCGGCGCATGGGTAGTCACCGGCATTCTCACGGTGATTGGCGCTCTCAGCTACGGCGAACTCGCCGCCATGATGCCCAAAGCTGGCGGCCAATACGTCTACCTGCGCGAGTCGCTGGGACCGCTTTGGGGTTTCCTCTACGGCTGGACCCTCTTCCTGGTCATCCAGACCGGCACCATTGCCGCCGTCTGCGTGGCCTTCGGCAAATTCCTTGGCGTCTTCTTCCCGACCATCTCAACCACACACTGGCTGTGGCATATCGCCCATGTCCCGCCCGTCACCGTCGGCCCAATGGTGCTCGGCAACATGGAGATCGGCGTTAATACTGCCAACCTCACCGGGATCGTAATCGTCTTCTTTCTGGCCTTCGTGAACATGTTTGGCGTGAAGTTGGGCGCCATGATCCAAAATGTCTTCACTTCCGCCAAAGCGCTATCCCTGGCCGCGCTGGTTCTGCTCACCCTCACCATCGGACGCAACGCAACTGCAATGGCGGCGAACTTCGGCTCAGGCGGCATCGAGTTCTGGAAGAACGCAGGCTGGAGCGCGATGCATCCAGTCCAGGTAGGAATCGGCGGCCCCGTCGTCTTTGTAAACCTGCTCGTGATTCTTGCCGTGGTGCAAGTAGGTTCGCTCTTCTCCGCCGATGCATGGAACAACATCACGTTCACAGCTGGGGAAGTGAAGAATCCGCGACGGAACATTCCGCTCTCACTCATCATGGGAACCGGCTTCGTGGTGACGGTCTACTTCCTCGCTACGCTCGGATACCTGATGGTGTTGCCGATGCACGGCGATCCGCATGGAGCCACAGCGCTGGCGCGGGGCCTTCAATATGCATCGGAAGATCGCGTGGGAACAGCGGCGCTCGAAGTCGTTTTCCACTCTGGCGGCGCCTATCTCATGGCTGCGGCAATCCTGATCTCCACGTTCGGATGCGCCAACGGACTATCTCTTGCGGGCGCGCGCGTCTACTACGCGATGAGCCAGGACGGACTCTTCTTCAAGTCCGTCGGCAAATTGAGCGAAAAGTACAAAACTCCTTCCGCTGGTCTGTTCGTGCAGGCATGCTGGACGGCGCTGCTTTGTGTCTCCGGCTCATACAGCCAGTTGCTCGACTACATCATCTTCGCCGTGCTCGTCTTTTACATCCTGACGATCCTCGGGCTGTTCGTTCTGCGTGTAAAGCAGCCAGGGGCAAGCCGTCCGTACAAGGCGCTCGGCTACCCCTTTCTTCCCGCGCTCTACATCGTCATGGCTTCCTGGATTTGTATCGTATTATTGCGATACAAGCCCCAATACACGTGGCCGGGCCTGGTTCTGGTTTTGCTGGGAATCCCGGTCTATCTCTTCTGGTCGCGCCGGTCTGTACCACCGAGCGCAATAGTGACAAGCCGTACGTAAAGCCTTTGTGGAGGATGCCCCTCACTCATGTTGAATCTGTTACGAACCAAACCGATGTCGATGCTCACCGAAGAAGCCGCGGAGCAGGGCGAACATACACTCAAGCGCTCACTCGGAGCGGTCAACCTTGTCACGCTCGGCATTGGTGCAGTTATCGGCGCCGGCATCTTCACGCTCACAGGCCAGGCTGCGGCACTTCGCGCGGGTCCGGCGGTATCACTGAGCTTTGTGGTGGCAGGCCTGACCTGCGCCTTCGCCGGGCTGTGCTACGCGGAATTCGCCTCCATCATCCCCATTGCCGGTTCGGCCTACACCTACGGCTACGCGACGCTCGGTGAACTGGTGGCATGGATCATCGGCTGGGACCTTACGCTGGAGTACGCCTTTGGCGCTTCCACCGTGGCCTCAGGCTGGGCGGGCTACTTCAACAGCCTCTTGCAGCAATTCCATATTTATCTTCCTCCGCAGCTTACCGCTACCCCGGGCACGCCGCTTGTTTTCTATCACGATCAGTGGCTGCAGTTGATGTCGCTGCCCCCAGGCGTGAGCGATGCCGGCTTGCCGCACGCGACCGGCGTGGTCAACCTGATTGCTGTGGCAATTGTCATGGTCATCACAGCCATCCTCGTGATCGGTATCAAGGAGTCAGCCAATTTCAACTCCGCAGTCGTGATCATCAAGGTCACGATTGTCTGCGTCTTCCTCGTGGTTGGCGGATGGTTTCTTTTCAAGCATCCTGAGATCGCGAAGATGAACTGGCATCCCTTTGTGCCTCCGCCGGACGGGAAGGGAAACTTCGGATGGGGTGGAATTCCGAAGGCAGCGGCATCCATCTTTTTCGCCTATATCGGTTTCGATGCGGTTTCGACCGCGGCGCAGGAAGCGAAGAATCCCAAACGCGATATGCCAATCGGCATTCTTGGATCGCTGGTGGTTTGCACCATCCTTTACATCCTGGTCTCGCTGGTTCTCACCGGCCTGGTGAGCTACAAGACGCTGAATGTCTCCGCGCCTGTGGCGCTTGCGATTGACGCGACTGGGGTAGGCTGGGGTTCGCTGCTGGTGAAGATCGGCGCGGTGTTCGGGCTCGCTACGGTCATGCTGGTGATGCTGCTCGGCCAGACGCGCGTCTTCTACTCGATGTCAAAGGACGGCCTGCTGCCGAAATGGGCTTCAGCCGTGCACCCAAAATTTCGCACCCCGTGGATTACGACGATCGTGTTTGGCTCCTTTGCTGCCATCATGCCGGCGTTCTTCAACATCGAAGTACTCTCTGAACTCGTCAACATCGGCACTCTGCTGGCTTTCACCATTGTGTCGGCCGGCGTATGGGTATTGCGGGTGCGCCATCCCCATATGGAACGGCCGTTCAAGACGCCATTCGTGCCGCTGGTGCCGATCCTGGGCATTCTCTCCGCGGTTTACCTTATGACGCGCCTGATGCTGTTTACATGGGAAGTGATGATCATCTGGCTGGTTATAGGGCTGGTTATTTACTTCGGCTATTCGCGGAACCACAGCAAGGTGCAACAACTGCCCGAACCACAGGCTGTGCAAGGCGACTGATAGCAATCTTCCGCAAACAGCAACGGCCTCCTTCGCGGGAGGCCGTTCGCTTTCGATCCAACTTTGCCGCGCGCTAGGCAGTCGTCTTTGCGCAGAATTCGTCGAATGCGCGGATCAACTCGCCGGCGATCTGTTGTGCTGTTGCCTGCTCGATGACGAACCGTTGCATGAGATAAACAAGCTTGCCATCGCGCAAAATTGCTATGGCCGGCGAAGTCGGCGGATGGCCCTCGAAGTAGCTGCGCGCCTTTTCTGTGGCCTCGCGATCCTGCCCCGCAAAAACCGTGATCTTGTGATCGGGCGCGTTGGCCGTATTAGCCAGCGCCAGCCGCACGCCGGGCCGCATCTTGCCTGCGGCGCATCCGCAGATCGAATTCACCACCAGGAGCGTTGTCCCCGGTTGTGCCAAGGCTGCATCGACATCCTCGGCACTGCGGGTTTCGTTGATTCCAGCGCGGGTAAGTTCTTCGCGCATGGGAATGACCATAATCTCTGGGTACATGTAACCTCCGGCAATGGGTCTAGCGGCGTGAAGCCGGCTTGCCTTGTTCCATTCTACAGAAAGGATGTGATGCAGCACACTATTTGCGCCCCGACTGTGCTCCCCCGCTGCGGTCTGTAGTGTAGCCTTGCATCGATGCGCATTGAAGAAAACAAGCCGCTTGCGCCGCTTACAACCTTGGGAGTGGGTGGTCCTGCGCGGTGGTTTGTCCAGGCAGGGAACGAAGAAGAGATCGCCGAGGCCGCTGCCTGGGCTCGCGAAAGAAGCATTCCACTCTTCGTGCTCGGAGGCGGCAGTAATCTGCTGGTGGCCGATGCCGGGTTCAATGGACTGCTCCTTCACATCGGGCTCAAAGGAATTAATGTTCGCGAAGGCGCGGCCTCGTCAGACGAGCGCGTCTATGAAGTTGCGGCCGGCGAAGATTGGGACCAGTGCGTGCAAAGAACGGTTGACGAAGATTGCGCTGGACTGGAGTGCCTCGCCGGCATTCCCGGCACCGTCGGTGGAACTCCGGTGCAGAACGTAGGCGCATACGGGCAGGAGGTTTCCTCCACGATCGACCGTGTGCGAGCTTTCGACTTGCAGCAGCACGCGTTTGTGGAATTCAGCGCGCCCGAGTGTGCATTCACATACCGGCACAGCCGCTTCAACACGACGGATCGAGGCCGTTATATTCTTACGCGTGTCGCCTATCGGTTAAAACTACACGGCGCTCCGACCGTGAAATATGCCGACCTGCAAAGACACTTTGCGGCGGGCGCCACACCCCGACTGCACGTTGTAGCTGAAACCGTCCGAAGCATCCGCAAATCAAAGGGCATGCTTATTGTCGAAGGCGACCCCGACTGCCGCAGCGCCGGCAGCTTCTTCAAAAATCCGATCTTGAGTGCAGAGAGGGTGGCGGCAGTGGCGTCGGCGGCCGGAATTGGGCCTCCGCACTTTCCCGCAGACCCCGGCAGCGAGAACTGCGTGAAGTTACCCGCTGCATGGCTCATCGAGAAAGCCGGATTTACGAAAGGCTATGCTCTTGGCCGCGCAGGAATCTCAACCAAACACACGCTCGCGCTTGTGAATCGCGGCGGAGCCATGTCGGCCGAGATCATGTTGCTGGCCGACAAGATCCGAGCGGCAGTTGCTGAGCAGTTCGCAATCGAACTGCAAATGGAACCGGTAATGTTGGGGTTTTAAACGTCCCTGATTCACAATCCAGACGCAAGCTCAATGCGGTAATCAGCGGATTTCTTGCCGGACCAGAGTCGCCCAATGCTCTGTTACGCTAACACCAAGGCATGAACGAGAATCTGCACACGTTACGGTGTTTTGGTTGTGGTGCGCGCATCGCGGGGCATGAGGCAAGTCCTGATTTCAGATGCGTGCAGTGTGGCGATCTTTTTGAGGTTGAATACGCAGGCTGGGGTCAGCGCCAAGGCCACAACAGGCCAAATCCAGGCGCGCTCAAGTGGCTGTGGCGCGAGCGGCGCTGCTCAAGCGAAGCTCTGGATCAGAGCGGCGTCTGGCGCTTTCGCGAGCTCTTGCCAATCCTCGACAACTTCGGCAATGCGGTGAGCCTGCACGAAGGCAATACCCCACTGTACAAATTGAAAAGGGCAGCCAAAGCGCTCGGCATCGACCAGCTTTTCGCAAAACACCAGGGCATGAATCCCACCGGTTCGTTCAAAGATACGGGCATGACCGCCGCCCTCAGCGTAGCGCGCGAGCGTGAATTCGAGTGGGTGGCATGCGCATCCACCGGGAATACTTCGGCGGCCATGGCGGCCTATGCCGCGCGTGCAGGCCTGCGCAGCCTGGTACTGATCCCCGAAGGCAAGATCGCGTGGGGCAAGCTTTCCCAGGCCATGGACTACGGCGCCGTGACTTGTCAGCTCAACTCCGATTTCGATGGGTGCGTGCGTGTGCTGACGCAGATCGTAAAGCAGGCTCCCATTTACCTGCTCAACTCTGTGAATCCCTACCGGCTCGAAGGACAGAAGACTCCCGCCTTCGAAATCGCCGAAGCCTTTGACTGGACGGTTCCCGATCACTTGATCGTCCCCGGAGGCAATCTGGCGAACAGTTCAGCGCTCGCCAAAGGCTTCCGGGAGTTACGCGAACTCGGTCTGGTAGCTCGGATGCCGCGGATCTCCGTGATTCAAGCCGAAGGCGCGAATCCTCTCGCACGCAGTTTCGCCGAGAGCAACGGCGAACACATGGAACCGGTTGAGGCGCACACGCGCGCAACTGCCATTCGCATTGGCAACCCGGCTTCGTGGCGCAAAGCAGCATACGCGATCAAGGAAACCGGTGGGTGGTGCCTCGACGTGAGCGAAGCTGAAATTGCCGTCGCCAAGGCCGAACTCGGAGCGGAAGGTCTGGGCTGCGAGCCTGCCTCAGCGGTAACGCTGGCCGGGCTCAAGAAACTCCGCGCGCAGGGCAAAGTGGCCGCCAGCGACACAGTCGTGCTCCTGCTCACCGGGCACACGCTCAAGGACGCCGACTACACCATCAACTTCCATCGCGGAACGCTTCTCGCCGACAACGAGGCCGCTGGGCGTCAAACGGAGATCGCAGCTCTGCAGCGTAACGCTGTGGTTGTCGATGCAACGCCATCTGCTGTACTGGCCACGTTGAAGGGATTGGTTGGATGAGAAGCGGCGCCAAAATCTTCCGCATGCGCTTGCCGGCCACTTCCGCCAACCTCGGGTCGGGATTCGATGCCGTAGCCATCGCTTTGAACTTCTTTCTGGACATTGAGGCAGAAACGGCGGCGGAGTTTTCCATTGCCGCAACGGGACAGGACAGCGATGTATGTTCTCGCGTGAAGCACAACCTTATTCTGGATAACTACAGCCGGATTCTCGCCGAGAACGGAAGACCGCTAACATCACTAGCCATCCGGATGCATAACGACATCCCGCTGGGAATGGGGTGCGGCTCGTCAGCCGCGGGCCGCCTGGCCGCCATCGCCATGGCCACGCACTTCGGGGAACTCGACTGGGGCGCCGAACGCATTCTGGAGGAGGCATGTGCTCTGGAAGGCCATCCGGACAACGCCGCCGCCTGCTGGATGGGCGGCTTCGTGGCCGCCGCCAACGAGGGAAGAGCAGTGCGCGTAGCGCGCGTCAATCCACCACGGGACTGGCGCGTTATTGTCGTTCTGCCATCACAGTCCCTCGCAACCAGCAAGGCTCGAGCCGTTCTGCCGGCAAGCTATTCGAGCGCAGACGTGGTGGCAAATATTCAGGCCGCCAGCATGCTTGGCCTGGCCTTCGCCCAGGGGCAAGGAGACCTTTTGCGTGTGGCTATGCGGGACCGGATTCACCAGCCCTATCGGGCAGACATGTGCCCGCAACTCCCCAGCCTGCTTCCCCTGGCTGGAACCAACGGAATTCTCGGAGTGGGTTTGAGCGGCGCCGGACCGGCGGTTCTTGTCATCGTGGATGACGATGCACGCGTCGCAGAAGCTTCCGAAAAGATTCTCGGTGCAATGCAGGACCTCCCCGCTCCCAGGCTGCTGACATGCTGCTTTCAGGAGAATGGCGCGAAGGCCTCGTTTCAATCGATTGAATAACCTACGACGGTTTTCGCCGACATAGGCCTGTTCACTGATGAGTTACTTTGTGCTACGCGGGATAACTGTGAGATAAATCACCTACCGTCGATTACCGATCCGATTACCTAAGTTTCCTTGATATTGAACCGAAGACAACCTAAATTCGCTCCGTGGGCAGTTCTGGGGGAGGGCTGCTCTAGCGCCCGTGATCCGGCAACGGATCCGGGCGCTTTTAATTTGACCTGAAATAAAACGATTGGCTTCGCCCTTGGCAACGCATCGCGTTGCCAGGATCCAGAGTCTGGGACTCCCTTATTTTGAGGTAATGGCCCTGAGTCGGATTGCGTCCAATTGGCTCCCTGAAGCATCCTATAGAGGCGCGTTTCAGCTAATCTGAAGTGGAAGCAGCACGACAAGGAGATACATGGCAGGTCCGGGCGTTTTGGAAGTAAGCGATGCGACATTTGAACAGGAAGTGCTAAAGAGTGAGCAGCCGGTGCTCGTAGATTTCTGGGCAGTCTGGTGCGGCCCATGCCGGGCAATCGCGCCAATCGTGGATGGAGTTGCGCAAGCGTATGCAGGCAAAATCAAGGTCGCGAAGGTGGATGTCGACCGCAATACTGCTACCCCATCGCGCTATGGCATTCGGGGAATTCCGGCGATTCTGTTTTTCAAAGGCGGGAAAGTGGCAGATCAGGTCGTTGGATATGTCCCGCAGGACGTAATCGAAGAAAAGGTTCAGCGCCTCTTAGCCTGATAGGCGAACATGCGTAATAGAAAAATGCCCGGCAAAATGCTGGGCATTTTCTTTGAAAGCGAATGCGGTCCTTCAACGATATTTGCGCAGGACCCCGAGTACCCGACCTTGGATCGCTACCTGGGCTGCGGGAACGTAGATGGGATCCATCTCCACGTTTGCCGGTTGCAGCCTGACCACCTGTCCCTCTGCGTAGAAGCGCTTAAGTGTTGTTTCGGAGCCGTGTACCAGGGCAACTACGATTTCACCTTGTCGGGCGGTGCGGGTGCGCTCTACCAGGACATAATCGCCATTGATGATGTGCTCGTCGCGCATCGAATCGCCACGAACCTCCAGGGCAAACACATCCCGATTGCCTACCACGTCGTGAAGAGAAATTGTCTCGGGATTCTCCGAGGTCTCCACGGGCAGTCCCGCGGCGATCCGGCCTGCCAGGGGTAACCGGTCGCTGGTTCGATTGCGCGCACCCGGGGGCAGAACATCGATCGAACGGCTCCGGTTGTGGACCCGGTCGAGTAGGCCCTTCTTTTCGAGGTTGGTGATGTGCTTGTGTACGGTCGCGAGACTTTTCAGGTTCATTCCGCGAGCAATCTCTTCAAATGAGGGAGAATAGCCGTTGCGCGACACGAAAGACTCCAGAAAGTCGATGATTTCCTTTTGCCTGCGAGTAACAGCCATGCGCGAATTATAGCGAAGAAAAAGCGAATTGCAAGGAAAGTTTTTTGCCTTTCCTTCTCCAGTGTTCCTTTTCAGACATTGGGAGCGTCTGGTCCCGTCCAAAACACTTCGCTTTCATCTCTGAGAGGTTGCATTGGCTGGCGGATTCTCTGAAGGTGCCTCTCCTTCTGCCGATAAAGGGGGTGGGAGCGTCTCCTGTCGAATGGGGGATGACTACGGCACATGGAGCACAGCCGATGATTTCGCTGAAGCGTTATCTTGATTCCGCTAGAATCCGGCTCGACGAGCCTCAAGAAGACCGTTCTCAGGAACCATACTCTGCCCTTCTGTCGGCCTATCGTTCGGCATTGGTGGAGATCGGGGAATGCGGCGCAAACGCCTGTCCAGATCTCGCTTCGGAGCTTAAAAGGGGACTGGCGCGCTTCGATGAGGATCTCGGCGACCATCCCAGTGTTTCCGCGATCAATCTGACCAAGGAAGGAGTCCGCGATCTGCTGCAGGGTTGGGGAGACAAGACCGCCATCTATTACCAGCAGAAAGCAGGTGAAGTGAAGGATCTGCTGCTGGTGATGGCTCGGGCCGCGGAGTCTCTTGGACAAAAGGACAGCCTCCACACTCAGCAATTGGATTCACTGACAGCTCAGTTGGAAACCATCGCACAGCTGCAAGACGTCACAAGAATTCGTGCTTCCGTCGACGAGAGTGCCCGCCAACTGAGGAGTTCGGCCGCTCGCATGGCCGCGGAAAGTAAAGCTGTCATCGACCATCTCCGCGTAGAGGTCTTAACCTACCAGGCGAAGCTCGAAAAAGCGGAATATGCTGCATCCTGCGATGCGCTCACGGGTCTGGGAAGCCGCCTATGGGTCGAAGCGCGTCTGCAGCAACGGATTGAATTCGGAAATCCATTCTGCATTCTCATGATCGACGTTCATGGCTTCCGAGGCGTCAATCACGAATTCGGCAACCTGGTGGGGGACCTGATCGTGAAGGAATTCGCCAGGGAACTCCGCTCTTCCTGCCGGTTTTCAGACTTGGTGGCGCGCTGGGCCGGCGATCGGTTTCTGGTGGTCATCGACTGTAAAGCCGCAGACGCAACAGCCCAGATTGCTCGTCTGCAATCCTGGATATGCGGGCCCTACCAGGTTCCTGGAAGGTCCGGCCACGTTAGCGTTCGACTCTCGACTGCGATTGGCCTTGCGGAATTTCGGGAAGGGGACAATCTGCACGAGATTCTTGAGCGTGCAGATGTAGCATTGTCGACCGAGCGGGAACAGGCTCGCAGCAGAATGACAGCCTGAACCCTGCCCGTTAGCTGTATTTGCAACGCGATGGGCCGGTCGTCTGGAGTGCCGCGACGGCCCGCGTGGAATTTCTGTATCCGCCATCACCAGTCAGCGTTCACCGATCAGTTGCGGGAATCCGCGAACCGTCGCACTCATTCTGAGATTCCTCTCCATTCATTTCTCCTTCCGATATTGAGTTCTCTCTCACGTCGCGCGAACGTAGAGAGGTGCCGCAGGTTAGTGCTCCTTAAGCAAGGTTGCATGCGCCACGCCGGCCAGCCGGCAGGTGAAAGACAGGCCAGGAGAAGCGCAGATGAGATTACTGATCGCAGAAGACGACAAGGCGCTGAGTCTCTTTCTGAGACGAGGGTTGGAAACCGACGGCCATTGTGTGCACGCCGTGTACGACGGAGCCCGGGCCGTCGAGGCCTTCCGTAGCGAAATGCCAGACCTGACCATTCTCGATCTGAACATGCCGGTCAAGGACGGCGAAGTGGCGCTCGAGGAGATGCGCCGGATTCAAACAGATTTGCCGGTTCTTGTGCTTACGGGCAGACACGACATGGACGCGCGGGTACGCTGCCTCGACAAGGGCGCCGACGACCTGATGACGAAACCATTCAGTCTGCTCGAACTGCGCGCGCGTTGCCGGGTACTGTTGCGAAGGAGGCGCGAGGGACAGCTGACATTGCGCGCCGGCGATCTCGAACTGAGCCGCGTGGATCATACGGTGCGCCGCGGTGGAAGGGTTTTAAACATCACCAACAAGGAGTTCGCGCTTCTTGAGCACCTGATGCTCAATCGCGGCCTTTGTATCTCACGCGTAGAGCTTCTCGAATCGGTCTGGAATATGGAGTCTGTACAGACCACAAACATCGTGGATGTGTACGTGAACTACCTGCGCCGCAAGCTCGCCGATGCGCCGCCGGGCTCTTTAATCCGGACTGTGCGTGGCAAGGGTTACATGATCCCTTTCGAGACGGAGTTTCTCATGCAGGGTGCGGAGAACAACTCCGCGATGATGACGCCGCAGATTACCGCCGCGCAGGGATAGCGAGATTTTTCAGTTGAGGGAGATGCAGAATGGCAGCCACAGCAGCTTTGGTTTCATCAACCTTTTCACGTATCCGGCCACGCACAGCACTGGTGGCGAGTGCCGACGGAAGTTTCCGACACAGGCTTAACGCTGTATTGACCGGGTTGCGATGGCAGGTGCGCGAAGCCCAGGGCGGAGCGCAGGCATGGGGAGAAGCAATGGATGCTCTGCCTCAGACGATCATTGTCGACTCATGGCTGCCCGACCTGGATCTGGCTGAATTCCTTCGTGAGTTCCGGGTGGCTTTTCCAAGTGTGGACGTGGTGACGGCCGGTAGCGCATCGCCGATCGAGAGCGCGCCTGGACCCCATCGCCAGGAGGTTCTCTACGCTCTTCGATGCGTCCAGGAAACCGATACCGCAGCATGGAATGCCGCACCCGTTCTGGAGAATGCACCGGAGCTACAACTACGCGATTCTGGCCCTGCTGTTCCGCCCGCAGATTTCAGGCATACTACTCCTCACGACGGATCGCCAGTCTCCGTCGCCGAAACGCAGAAGATCACACCCGCGGTTGCGACAAGTGAATGTGGCTCAAACAGGCCAAGACTGGTTACCGGAAGCGACAGAATACCGGAGCTGATTGGAAACTCAATCTGCATGCTTGAGATCAGCAGGCGCATTCGGCTGGTGGCACCGCGCACCACTTCGGTTTTGATCGAAGGACCAACGGGGTCCGGCAAAGAGCTTGTTGCCGAAGCTTTGCACAAGCTCTCCACGCGCAATCGAAAACCGTTTGTAGCCATCAACTGCGCGGCCATTCCTGAGGCGCTTCTTGAAGCGGAACTCTTCGGTCACACCCGGGGTGCATTCACTGGCGCGGTGCAGGGCCGCGTCGGGCGCATCGAGGCGGCCGATGGCGGAACCTTGTTTCTCGATGAGATCGGGGAGATGCCGTTGAGTTTGCAATCGAAACTCCTGCGTTTCGTCGAGAGCGGAGAACTGCAGCGGGTCGGCGATAACGAGACCGTCAGGGTGGATGTGCGCATTATTGCGGCGACTCATCAACCTCTCGCGCAGCATACGCAAGCTGGAAGCTTTCGCGCGGATCTTTACTACCGGCTGGCTGTCTTTCTGGTGCGCACACCCGCGATGGTGGAACACCTGGAGGATCTGCCTCTCCTCATCGACCATTTCCTGGGAAGGCTCGGCCGCACCACGCCCGTCAAGCGGATCGACGATGCTGCCATTACCAAACTCTTCGCGCATGCGTGGCCGGGCAATGTGCGCGAACTGGAACATGTTCTGGAACGCGCCGCCATCCTCGCCGGCGATGAACCGGTCCTCACCTCCGGGGACATTGATTTCGGGATCTTCATGGGGCCCGCAGACAAGCAGAAACTGGCAAACTGAGCAGATCGAAGATAACGGAGTCGTCTGTGCAAATCGAAACGAGATTGAGCGATGCCCTGGGGCGATATCTTGACCTGGCTGTCAGCGAGACAAAACTGACCGCGGCCAACATGGCCAACATCGATACTCCCGGATTTCGCGCCCAGGGATTCGATTTTGAGGCAGAAATGCACAAGGCGATGGGCACTCTGGATGGGCAAAGATCACAAGCGGTTCGAGTGCAGGATGTGGACGGCCTTATCGCGCGGCCAGACGGCAACAATGTGTCGATGGACCGCGAGGGATTGCACATGGCCGAGGCGCAACTGAAATTCAGGGCCGGGGTCGCGCTGATGCGGCTTGAAAATCAGCGGGTGATGGATGCTATCCACGCGGATAAGTAATAAGCAGACGAGTAATAAATGGTTAAACGAGGAATCAGATGAACCTCTTTGGATTGATGGAGACCTCCGGATCGGCCATGCAGGCAGAACGCATGCGTGCTGAGGTCGTGGCCGCGAATATGGCGAATGCGGAGACGACGCGCACGGAGTCGGGAGGCCCGTACAGGCGGCAGCATGTGGTCTTCGCGGCCAACCAGGCCGATGAGGGGTTCGTCCATTCTTTAAGCAGCGCCTCGCAGCCTGCATCGCTATCCAGAGAAGACACAGAGCCCGCCGGCGGAGTTCATATCGCACAAGTCATCGAAGACGGTGCACCGCCGCTGAAGCGTTACGATCCGGGCCATCCGGATGCCGGGCCTGACGGCTACGTCGCCTATCCCGACATTAATCCGCTCACAGAGATGGTGGACCTCATGGGAGCAACGCGTGCCTACGGACTGAACAGTTCGGCTGTGCAGGCAGAAAAGGGCATGATCACTTCTGCTCTCGACATTGCCAGGTCCTAGATACAGGCAGGAACGGAACGGGGGGGATGATGATTACCGGAATCCATACGAGCATCACAGACCCAGGTGTGTCAGGTACGTCTGCCGCGTCATTTGCGAACCCTTTGGCTTCCTCCAAGGCGGCTGATGATTCGCCATTCAGCGACCTTATGACCGATGCGATCAGCAAGGTGGGTCAACTCGAAGATCAGGCGCGCACAACTGTAGATGGATTGATGACGGGCTCAGGCGTCGATGTGCACCAGGCGATGATTGCCAGCGAGAAGGCGAGCATGGCATTTGAGATGGCGCTGGCGGTTCGAAACAAGGCGATCCAGAGTTATCAGAGCGTTATGAGTATGCAGTTCTGAGTTTGCTCCGAGTCATGGAACCGCCGTGTTCGCGGATTAGACGGCTCCATGCAAGGCTGAAGGAAACGGCGGGATGAATTAGATGGCCGCTCCAGGTACGCAGTTGGAGAAACGGGGACCGGCTGGTGGTGGCGGGGAGGGCCAGGCCGGGGCCGGAGCCATATGGACGCGCGCTCGGCATGGCTGGGCGGCCATGGCGCCGCAACAGCGTCGGTGGAGCATTGCCACGGCGGCTATTCTTTCCTCTCTGCTGGGCGGGTTGCTCTGGTACGGACTGCGGACCGACTGGCGAACCCTGTATGCGGGACTCGATCCGGACGATGCGCGTCAGGTCGGCCTGACATTGACGCAGGCGCAGATTCCCTACGATGTGGCCGACAGCGGGACGACGCTGCGGGTTGCGGCTGCACAGCTGGACAAAGCGCGGCTGGCAACGGCCGCAAAGGGTGTCAAAAGTGGACGCATGGGATTCGAGCTCTTCGACAAACCGAACTGGGTTGGCTCCGAATTTGACGAGCAGGTGAATTTCCAGCGTGCGCTTGAGGGCGAACTGGAGCACACGGTTGGTTCGCTGAACGACGTTGAATCGGCCAGAGTCCACCTGGTGTTGGCACATGACTCGCTCTTTCGTGATCAGGACCGCCCTGCGAAAGCGTCAGTCGTGCTGAAGCTGCGTCGCGGAGCGCTGGCGGATGGCGAGGCTGATGCAATTCGCAATCTGGTCGCATCCGCCGTCGATGGCCTCGCCGCTGATCATGTTGTACTTGTCGACGCGTCCGGGCATCTCCCGCTGGGCCCAAGGACGCCCGAGGTATTGCAGCTCGGCGCTGAACAAGCTCTTGAAGAAAAGCTGATTTCCACACTCGAACCTGTTACCGGGATCGGCAATGTGCGTGCTTCAGTGACGCTTGACTACGATCCGGACTCCGTCGACGAAACAAAGGAAAGCTACGATCCCGCCCAGTCGGTCGCGCTTTCGATGGAGCGCACCGAGCAGACAACAGGCGCGCAGCCGATTGCGGCTGGAGTTCCCGGAACCGCGTCCAATGTACCCAACAGCCAGGCGCTTCCGGTTTATCCGAAGCAAACCACGCAGCCTCAGACCTCGAAGACCGAGTCGGGAACCTATGGCGTTTCAAAAACGGTTCGACACCTCGTTGAGAGTCCGGGGAAAGTGCATCGGCTCACAGCGGCAATTGTTGTGAACGACCGCCTCATTCAAGCGCAAAGCAAGTCAACCGCCGCAAAGTGGCAGCCGCGCTCGGCTGACGAGTTGAGAAATCTCACTACGCTTGCCCAGGCCGCTGTCGGCTTTGACACTTCCCGCGGGGATGTGGTGACTGTGCAGGATCTCTCCTTTGAAGCGAATCGCGCCCAGCCCTATCCCTCTGCGCCGGCACAGGTGCTGTCAAAGCTGGAGGGATCCCCGTTGCTTGTGAAGTATCTAAGCCTTCTGATCGGGCTCATGGTTGTACTTGCTTTCGGCGTGCGGCCGGCTTTGCAAAAGGCTGTCTCGGAGTTAAAGGGTGTAACCCGCGAGTCTTCTCTAGGCGTGACCGCGCTGCATCAGGCTGCACCGCCGCATCCAGAGCCCGCATTGCCTGACCCGAACCGCATCCGGGCGCAGGAGATGTTCGAGCAGGTAGCCACGCAGATAAGGAATGAGCCCGCACAAAGTTCCCGGCTTTTGCAGAGTTGGATTCACTCGGAATAGGGCGATCGCGGGAAGATCGAAATGAATGCTTGACCGGGATGGCATGAGGTAGAGGCACGGATTCGGGAAGCGCGGGAAAGGACGAGAGACTTGGCCGTAGATGGCTCTGATTTCGAAGCAGCAGCGCGGGCAGCCGCCAATTTAACCGGCGCGCGCAAAGCCGCCGTGCTGCTGATGGCAGTGGGAGAGGACCTTGCAAAGGAGATCCTTCGCACGCTTCCTGAAACCGACGTCGAGCGATTGACTGAGGAGTTTGCGGATTTGCGCGGTATCACGTCGGAGGTCTCGGCTGCGGTCCTCCAGGAGTTCTGGGAGTTGCTGGAGACGCAGGGTTTCGTAATGCACGGGGGGCTGGATTACGCCAGCCGCCTCCTTTCCGAGACATTTGGCAAACAGCGGGCGGACGATCTGATGACCCAGTTGCGCCGCGCACAGGAAGCGGAGCAGGGCAACCTGGCGAAGCTGCAGCGAACCGACCCCCAACAGCTCGGCAAGCTGCTGGATTCCGAACATCCTCAGACTATCGCGCTGGTGCTCGCGCACCTTGATCCCAAGCGCGCGTCGCAGGTGCTAGGCAGCCTGAGCGAAGAGCACAAAGTGATCTCCATTCAGCGCCTGGCCGAGATGCGACAGTTCTCTCCGGAGATGGCACAGAAGGTGGCTCATATCCTCCATCGGCGCCTCGAAACCGTGGGGGATACGGGCAGAAAAAGCTATTCGGGATTCAAAGCGGTAGCTGATTTGATGAACCGCATGAATGCGGAAGAATCCAAGCGCATCCTCGAGGTAATTGAAGAGGGACAGCCGGAGTTGGCCCTCAGCATTCGCAATCTTATGTTCACGTTTGAGGACCTTGTGACGGTGCCACCTGCGACCATTCGCGAGATTGTCTCCGGTGTGGACAAGAAGCAACTGGCCATGGCGCTGCGCGGCGCAAACGAAGAGATGAGAGCAGCCATTTTCAAGTCCATGAGTGCCCGCGCAGTTGAAATGCTGAGGGAAGACATGGAGGTTCTTGGCCCGGTGCGCTCGCGCGAGGTGGCCCAGGCCCAGCAGGAGATCCTGAATCTAGCTCGACGTCTTGAGGCCGAGGGAAAAGTCATTCTCAAACTGGAAACAGGCGATGAGATGCTCGCCTAGGAATCCTGGTCACGAGGGGAAGCTTGCCAGACGGAACATCAACACGGATTGAAGTATTTGAGTATCCGGCCGGCACGCCTCCCCCGATGCTCTGGGAAGGTGTCCCCGAAGTCGGCTCGGCTGCGCCTCTCGCTGAAGGTGCAAACTTTCGCAAGAAATGCACAAGCCACGACACCGAGTCTGAGGACTCATCGCGAGTGTCCACAGCCGAGCTTGCAAAGCGCAGTTTCGACGCCGGACGGGAGCAGGGAATCCGGGAGGCGCGCGAAATGGCCGCCAGCGAACAGAGCGGACTCTTGCAGGTGACTAACAAAGCACTGGTAGAGCAGTCGGCCCGGCTGGCCAGCCAGGTTAAGAACGACTGCGAAAGCTTCCTGCATGAAGCGGAGCACGAGCTTGTGCGCCTTGCGTTGGCTATCGCCGCGCGCATACTCCGGCGCGAAGCGCAGATGGACCCACTCTCTCTGATCGGTGCAGTGCGTGTAGCGCTCGGGCAACTCGCGGCAACCATACAAGTACGGCTTCGCGTCCCGGCGGCAGAATCCGGCCTCTGGACCGAAACACTGGCGCATATTCCGAATCTAAGAGTGAAGCCCGCAGTCATCCCAGACGACTCTATGCAACTAGGAGACTGCCGGATCGAGACGGAGATGGGCTCAGTGGACCTGGGGCTGCATGCACAACTTCATCAGATGGAAATGGCGCTCTTGGATGAGGAACCTGCAATCAAACCAGATGCTTCTATCAATTCTGAACCTGAGCAACACGAGGTAAAGGTATGAGCGGAACTTTGGATCGCCAAACTGCCCGCGTGCATACCATGCAGCCCTGGCGATGGAGCGGGCAGGTTGTTGAATCGATCGGCCATACCATCGAGTCGGCGGGACCGGTCGCCTCGGTCGGGGAGTGTTGCGAAATTGAAGATCGCTTTGGGATCAAGCATCGCGCCGAGGTCATCGGCTTCCGCGGGGCGCGTGTCATTTCAATGCCAATGAAGACCACCGATGGAGTTCGTTTTGGAGATTCGGTGACTGCCCTGGGTTGCGGTCCGGAAGTCATCGTTGGCGAAGGCATGATCGGTCGAATTCTCGACGGCATGGGCATTCCGATGGATGGACGAATGTTTGCCGGCCTGACCGAGATTCTGCCCCTCGAAGGAAAAGTTCATACGCCACTCGATCGGGTTCCCATCCACACTCCTCTGGGCACGGGTATCAGGACGATCGATGGATTGCTCACCGTCGGCCGCGGTCAGCGCGTCGGCATCTTTGGCGGATCCGGCGTCGGGAAGAGTACGCTGATCGGCATCATGACACGAAACACCGAGGCGGACGTAACCGTAGTCGGCCTGGTTGGGGAGCGCGGGCGCGAAGTCCGCGAGTTTGTTGAGAGCGCGCTCGGCGAAGAGGGGCTCGCACGTTCCATCGTGGTCGTGTCCACATCCGACGAATCCCCACTGATGCGCATGCGCGCTGCCATGACCGCAACCACCATCGCCGAGTTTTTTGCTCGCAGGGGAAAAGCCGTCCTGCTGGTGCTTGATTCACTCACGCGTTTTGCCATGGCGGCGAGGGAAATTGGCTTGGCTGCAGGCGAGCCTCCGACCGCAAAGGGCTATACACCCTCAGTCTTCAGCCGCCTTGCAAAGTTGGTGGAACGAGCCGGCAACTTTCACTCCGGGTCAATCACCGCGTTCTATACGACGCTGATGGAAGGTGACGATCAGCAGGATCCGCTTGTGGATGCAGTACGCTCGCTTCTGGATGGTCACGTGGTGCTCTCGCGGAGGCTGGCCGCCGAGGGTTGGTATCCGCCGATCGATCTGCTCGATTCAATCAGCCGATTAATGCCGGCCGTGGCACGAACGAATCACCTCGAGCAGGCAGCCCTGCTTCGGCGAATGCTGGCGACCTACGCACGCTCTGAAGATCTGGTTCGCATTGGCGCGTACAAACAGGGTGCCGATCCCGATCTGGATAGAGCGCTGCAGGCCCGAAACGCGATGCGTGAATTCATGACGCAGACTCCCCGAGAGCGCGTCGGGTATCCGGAATGCTTGCGGCGGCTCGCGGAGATCGCGGAGGACATCTAACTCATGGCCGCTCCAAAAAGCCTGCGACGTCTGCACGAGATTCGTCGCGCCGAAGAACAACAGAACCGGGCCGGATTGGAGTCCGCGGCAGCAGAGTTGCAGCGCTTTGAGGAAGCGATCACGAAAACACGTGAGCGTGCCAGGCGGGCCCGGGTGCTTGTCGCGAGGAGTGTGGAGACCGGTGAGTTTCTGGATAGGATTGCAGGATTGGAGGAAATCAAGGCGGCCGATCGCCTGGCGAAATTCTTGCAACAAAAGATCGCTGCAGCTGAAAGAAATATGCAAAAGAAAAGACAGGAATTTCTCGACAAACGGATAGAACGCCGTCAAGTGGAGACCGTGTATGACGCAATGCAGGCGGAGGACGCGACAGAAGCAAATCGCAGAAGCCAGCTCGTACTCGATGACTGGCATCGTTCTCAAAGCATTCGAATCAGGCTGGAAGTGAACAGACCACGCCCCGAATCTGACATTCCTTTAACTCAATGACATTCCGTTTGGCACGCCATCTGCTTCATCAATTTGCATGAGCAGCGCAAGCGGAATCGAAATTCAGAGTCAGGCTTTGATTCCCGGCAAAGCGACGGTCACGTTGCTTGCGGCCGTGGGCACTGCGAGTTCGAGCACCCAAAAGAATCCCACGCCAACTCATGACGCAGCCAGTTTTCGCCAGAGTTGGCAAACAGTCCTTGACACCTTGCGTGCCTTTGAAGAGATAACGGGCAAAGATGCGCCGCCGGAAAGCGAGGGCCTTGTCACTGATGCAACTTCTGGCCCTGCGTTTGCGACCGGGATACACGGCGCCAATGACGGTGACGTGAGGCGGATGAGCGAACCCGCTCTGCGCACAACCCACTGGTCAGACTCGACACGGGTGAGCCCGAGGAAGACGCTGCACGTGTTGCCTTTTAGAGGTATTGCGCTTGGCCCCGATGCGAATCAACCGCTGCCCACGATCGAGGCGCACGATTCGAGCCACGCTTCGCAAGGATGGCCCAGCAGCAACAAGAAGCCTGCAAGGATAGAAACAACTCCGAACTTCATCGCGAAAGGCATCGTGACAAATCCGAATTTTCCGCCAACTCCTGCCATCGTGCCTCCCGAGGCATTATCTTTACAGGCTTCCAAGCCTGCGGCGCCGCCGGCATACGCAGAGGTCGGAGATTCAACGGCGAGCCCCTCTGGCAAACACGAAGGTGAACGAGTGGCATCTGCGTTCGCCGCTCCTAATGGCTACAGATCAACTCCCGTTACGGCCCAGGAAGATGGACCCGCTAGCGATCCATTGGCAGCAGCTTCTCCATCACAACATGGCGTCGAGCGTACGAGCGCCGGGACGACCGATGCAGACGATATTCTGTCCGGGCACTTGGGCAATGAGAACACGCGGGCTCTTCATTTGACTTCAAGTTCGCAGTCGCTGCAAAGCAATTCCATCGGACCTTCCGCGCCAGGAACAGTGTCCCTCCCCTCGATGCAGACTTACGATCGCATCGCGCCGGTGGACACTTCCATTGAGCAGGAAGGGCATCCTGATGCACCCGGTGCAGCCGCCATGCGTGTTCGGCAGCCGGTGTCACCCCTGCGCAATCACATGAGCATGCGCGAGGCGGTCCCGGGCTTTCGATCGAAGCTGGACGCGGAACCTTCCGCCACTCACGTGGCCGTTTCTCCTCCGGGAATGCAGCCACTCTGCGATGCTCGAGCCGGACAATTCGCAGGCATTCCCGCAGCCAACATCGCGCAGATCCCCGAGAATGAGCTCGGCATTGCGGCGAACGAGCATCCCGCATTGGCGCGTGAGCCGTTCATGGCCATCGATTCTGGAGGGGATGACACATCTGCAAAGTGGGTTCTCGCGGGAGGGCATCGAGCCGAAGCTGGCTTTCAGGATTCGTCGTTAGGCTGGGTGAGTGTGCGCGCGCAGGCCGGCGCCGAAGGCATTCATGCCGCGGTAGTTCCCTCATCGGATGTGGCTGCGCAGGTACTCGGCAGCCATCTTGCGGGATTGAACGCGCACCTGGCCAGCCACTATGAACACCTGAATCCCGTTACGCTCTCAGCTGCCAATGGGGCTTGGGATAACCGGGAATCCGGACAGGAGATGGCCCAGGGAAATCATCGAGACACGAGCCACGGCAGACAGCAGCAGCAAATGCGCGAAGATCCAGCGCCCAACCGAATCGAGGCCGTCGCGAGTTCCGCGCGTGGCTTTGCAGAACGGCAGCTGTCCAGTGTGCCGATGCGGACGCTGACCATAGCTCCGAATCCTATCGACGGGCACATATCGTTCATCGCGTAACACAGAAAAGCAGGGAATTTTGAATCGCCGAATTTAAGCACGACGACATGGAGGGGAAAGAAATGGCCGCACAAATCACCGGATTATTGAACCAACTCTCGGCAGCACACCACTTGAACAATGCGCAGCCCGTTAAGAACCAGGCAACGGCGAGTAGTAGTTCAGGCGACGATTCCGGCACCATCACAGCGAATGATTTTCTGACCCTGCTTGTCACTGAGATGAAGAACCAAGACCCTACTGCGAATACCGATCCAAACGAATACATCAATCAGCTGGTTCAGGTGAATAGTCTTCAGCAACTTATCTCGATTAACCAGACGCTCACCACGGATTCCACCGCGAATCCCGTCAGCTCGGGCGTCAAGACAGATTCCGAACAAACGGCATCGGCCCAACCCATCTTGCCGCGCCTTGCCGACGGTAATCTCACCGTCCCCGCAAATCATGCGGCAGCACAGCGCGTCGCGGAGTCTTTGGCCACTCAATCCAGGGGCTTGTGATACCCGGGGTGGTTCTTCGCTGCATTTCATTCACAATTGGCCGCAAGGGGCCGGAGTCACCGTAGAGGAGAGGCAACATGGCAAGCTTTTACATTCCGCTCACGGGGTTGAACGCGGATTCGACTGCACTGAATACGATTGCGAACAATCTGTCCAACATGAATACCACCGGTTATAAATCGCAATCGGTAAACTTTTCCGATTTGTTCTATCAGCAAGTTGGAGAAGCCGGCTCCGGCGATCCCATTCAGCGCGGCTCGGGAACGCAGGTATGCTCCATCGAGACGGACTTTTCGAATGGCTCGCCGAACACAACCAATGTAGACACAAACGTCGCGCTGCAGGGCAACGGGTTCTTTGTCGTCGGAAACGGCGACAACACGCTTCTGACCAGAGATGGCGATTTTTCCCTCGATCTGAATGGAAACCTGATTACTTCAAACGGACTGAACGTCATGGGCTTTCCAGCTACCAACGGAACGGTAAATACCAACGCCCCTCTCGCCCCGGTACACATCCCGGTTGGCGAAGTGGAACCGCCCAGTGCGACGAACACGTTCGGCATGACGGCGACGCTGAATGCGGCAGCCAATGTAGGCGACAGTCTCTCCGGCAAAATCCAGGTATTCGATTCGCTGGGCAACGCGTATCAAGCCCAGGTGACGTACACCAAGACAGCCACAAACACATGGTCATATAACGTAACGCTTCCCGATACCTTAGCCGCGAATAGCAGCAGCGCCGGGACCATGAACACACAGGTCTATAACTTTGGTTCCAGTGCCGGCACACCCGCAACCGTCGATCCTGCCACGAGCCTGACAATTACCGCGCCCAATGCGGGCGGCATTTCCACGACCATCAATGCACCTGGCATTGTGGCGGGAGAGTCCGTTGTTACTTATGCGGCGGACTTGCAAAGCGCGTTGACGGCAGCCGGAATCACGGCCTCCGTGACCGCGACAGCAGCGGGCCAGCTGACCATCAGCGGAACCAATCTCACCACCTCGGGAAGTGTGATTCAGGATCCGGTTGCATCTGCGACCGCCACGGGATCATTGACATTTGACTCGAACGGAAATCTTGTAAGTCCCTCCACAGATGTAACGGGGATTACGTTTTCCGGCCTCTCTGACGGAGCCTCAAACATGAGCATGACCTGGAATCTGTTCGGAGCGGACGGGTCATCTACGCTGACGCAGGTAGTCGATCAATCATCGTCCGTCTCCTCATCAACGCAGAATGGCTTCGCCAGCGGCAACTACAACAGTTTCACAATCGGCTCGGACGGTACGGTAACGGCAACGTTCAAGAATGGACAGAAACTCAACGTCGGCCAGTTGGCGCTGGGCAATGTCGTTAACCTGCAGGGTCTGGAGGCCACCGGCAACGGTGACTACGAGACAACCCTGGCCAGCGGCACTGCGACCATCGGCGTTTCAGGAACGTCGGGGCTCGGAACCATGCAAGGCGGGGCGCTGGAAGCCTCAAACGTCAACATCTCGGCTGAGTTCTCTGAACTCATCATTGCCCAGCGTGCTTTCGAAGCGAATTCAAAGGCTGTGACGACCTTCGATACCATCACGCAGGAAACCATCAACATGATCCACTAGCTGTTTGCTCTTCTGAGTTGAATTGAGGCCATCACGGTAAAAAGTCTCGCCACGGATCACTGATTCCGCGGCGAGACGCCGTATTTCCTTGAAGGTCCATTCCTGTCAGATTCGGAATGTACACTGACAATACTTCGAATGCTTCCCGAAACTTCGATCATTCTGCTTTAGTGCGCTTCCTGCGTCACGCGAACGAGCACCTGCTTGCCGAGACCGGATTCAAGCAACCTCTGAGGACCACTGCAATGCGTCTGCTTTCTTTTACGATATCGGCTCTTCTGGCACTTGCAGCCACAGCCCATTCACAGACTGTGCCTGCTGCAATCTATACCGACCCGCCCATGGACACAGCGCATCCGGCCGGAATGGTCGTCCTGCATATACCCAGTCACGGCTTGCTGATCAACGGACTAGCATATACTGCCACCGGCGCGGGTCCGCATCCCACCATGGTCATTTGCCACGGTCTTCCGGGGAACGAGAAGAATCTCGACCTTGCCCAGGCAGTGCGTCGTGCGGGCTGGAACGCAGTAACCTTTAACTATCGCGGTTCGTGGGGAAGTCCGGGATCTTACAGTTTCGCGCAGAACCTCGAAGACGCAGACGCCGTTCTTGCCTATCTTC
>NZ_JBARMD010000472.1:0-7391 GCF_049802275.1 Occallatibacter sp.
GCGCAGTGGGCCACGCCGGTATTGACGCAGCCCGCGCCACCTGCAACGCCGCGGCCGAAGCCTTCGGCTGCAAACCCGAAGAAGTCTTCCCTTCCTCCACCGGAGTCATCGGCGTTCCCCTACCGGCAGAAAAACTCATCGCCGCGCTTCCCGCGCTCGCAAAGTCTATCGGCTCCGAGTCCGATCACTTCCAGCAAGTCGCCGAAGCCATCATCACCACCGACACTGTCGAGAAGACAGCCTTCTCACGCGTTGAGATTCTGACGCCAGAAATCGATGGCGCCGGAGAAATCCGTCAGGAAGTGCGTATCGCCGCTGTCTGCAAGGGCTCCGGCATGATTCATCCGCAACTCGTGCCGCATGCCACCATGCTCGTCTACATCCTCACCGACGCCCTCGTCGATCCGGCTGCGCTCGACACGTATCTGCGCTCTGCCATTGACGTCAGCTTCAACCGCATTTCCGTCGATGGTGACACCTCCACCAACGACACCGTGCTTCTGCTAGCCTCTGGAGCCAGTGGCGCCGCAATCGGGGTCAACAATCCCCAGTTCGCTACTGCCCTGACCCACGTCTGCACCTCGCTCGCGCGCCAGATCGTCGCCGACGGCGAGGGCGTTTCGCACGTTGTCGAGCTCCGCATCAACGGCGCCGCATCTGACGCCGACGCGCTTCGCATCGCGAAAGCCATCGCCCATTCCCCGCTGGTCAAAACCGCATGGGCCGGCTGCGACCCTAACTGGGGACGCCTCATGGCCGCCATCGGTTACTCCGGCGCCGAGATCGATCCCGAAGCCATCGACATCTCATTCGGCGATCTGCCCATTTGCCGCAATGGCGGCCGCGCTCCTGACTTCGACGAAAACGCCGCCCATGCCTACATAAAGCAGCCTGAATTCTCCATCGCCATCGATCTCAACCAAGGCGATGGCAGTTGCAAATTCTGGACCACAGACCTGACCCACGAGTACATTCGCATCAACGCCGACTACACGACCTAGCATCTAACTCAATGCGGCACAGAATCGTTCGCCCATGGCCAAAATCCTCAATTCAAAACCAGAACGCAAAGCAAAGCCAGCCCCGGAGCCGGAGACCTTCTCGCTCGTCTCGAATGAGAAGTTGCTCGCCATCTACACCGCCATGATCAAGTGCCGCATGCTCGAGCAGCGCGCCACTGCGCTCTTCCAGCAAGGCAAGCTAGCCTCCGACCTCCATGCATCCTCCGGTCGCGAGGCCGCTTCGGCCGCCATTACCATCGATCTCCAACCTAACGACACGCTCAGCATCGCGGCCGGCGACTGGCTCCCCGCATTCGTCAAAGGCTTGGCGCTTGAGAATGTGTTTCGAACATTAGCTTCCCCTTCTGCGGAAACGAACGGTCAATCTTCACGAACGCAATCCGATCTTGAGCAGAAGAACATTCTCGCGGTCGATAACGTCCACCGGCCCCAATCCGTTCGCGAGCGCGCCATCGCAGCGCAATCTGGCAAAGAGGGCGCCATCGTTGTCGCAGTTCTTCCCTCCCCGGAGGACGCCCTTCAACCATGGCATAGCCTTCTGGCCGTGGCGGCGTCCAAAAGGTTCCCCATCGTATTCGTCCATCACATTGCTTTCGAGCATCACGTTTCCGGCGCGAGTCAGCCCGGCGAGTCTCCAGCCAATCGCAAAGGCAAAAACCCTGATGCTCTCTTCCACGGGGTACCCTCGATCGCGGTCGACGCATGTGACGCTGTAGCGGTGTATCGCGTGGCTTACGAGGCTATCGTCCGCGCGCGCCAAGGCCGCGGAGCAACTCTGCTCCAGTGCCTGGCCCACCCCGGGGCAATGATCTCCGCAAGCCAAAACGGCGGAGACTCATCCCCCGATCATCCCTTCGGCGCGGATCCAGTTTCCTCCATGGAAAACTACCTGAGGCGTAAAGGCATCGAACCAGAACAGCATAACCACGAGATCATCGCCGCCTTCAATCATGACCTCGAACTGGCTACCCGATTCCTGGATCAGTAGTCCAAACAGCATTACACTATCCCCGTTTTTGTCTATCCTCCGGGTAATAGAGGACATAGAAGAACCCGGAGCAACCCGAATGGTAAAGTGAGGAAATGAGCGTAAGTAAGCGCCCAGGCATTGCTTTTGTCATCTCAAGTGCGATCTTGCTGGCAGGATTATTCAGTTTCAATCCAGCCCCACTTGCAGCCGAAACACCGGGAATCGGTGAAGGCGCAGCTCAATTGCCCTCCGACGCCAGCCGCCCCGCCCCTGTCTGTGAGCCCTCAGCGCTCGATTCGCCCTATATCCCCGTCGACAGTTGGGTCTATCCTGCCGTCCTGCGTCTCTATGGCCTTGGCTACATCGACACCGTTTTTCTCGGCATGCGTCCATGGACTCGCGCCAGCCTCGAACACATCCTCGAACAGGCCGGCGCACGCATCGATGACGCGCAAGACTCCAACGACCCGGCGCTAGACCAGGCGCAGCAAATTTACGAAGCGCTCGATCGTGAACTTCATCCCGACATGCAGGGTCCTTGTGGAAGCTTGAGGGGGAAAGCCCGGGTTGAATCTGTCTACTCCACCATCCGTCCCATCACCGGCACTCCGCTCAATGACAGTTTTCATCTCGGACAAACGGTCATCAACGACTACGGCCGTCCCTACGAGAACGGATTCAACAACTACACCGGTGCAAGTGGTTACGCATCGGCCGGCCGCTTCACTGCTTATGCGCGCGCCGAGTTACAGTTTGCCCCATCGGCCGCTGGCTATTCGACTCTGCTGGCACAAACCCTCTCCGGCGTCGACAATGTGCCGTTCATCGACCCCGCTACCGGCCTGCCCCTTGATCAGCCCACGATTCCCATGGGACCCATCGGTTCCATCGCACGTGCCCGTGTCCTTGAGGCCTACGTCTCCGCCAACGTCCTCAATAACGAAATCTCCTTCGGCAAGCAGGATGCGTGGCTTGGACCTGGCCTCGGTGGCTCTTTCGCCTACTCCAACAACGCTGAAAACATCTATTCGTTTCGCATCAATCGCGTCGAGCCCCTGCACATCCCGGGACTCTCCTATATCACCGGCCCGTTTACCTACGACTTTCTGGTTGGCCCGCTGCAGGGACACACCGCCCCTGCTGACCCTTGGGTCCACGTTGAAAAGATCGCCTTCCGCCCAACGGAGAATCTGGAATTCGGTTTTTCGCGCACCGTAATCTGGGGCGGCAAGGGACACGTCCCCATCACTCTGCATAGCTTCCTGAGAAGCTTCTTCAGCGTCGCCAACGTTTCCGGGGCTGAGAAGAACAGCCGGGACGACCCCGGCGCGCGTTTCGGAACCTTCGACTTTTCCTACCGCTTGCCTTTCTTGCGCAACTGGCTCACCCTCTACACCGACGGCGAAGTGCACGACGACATCTCGCCCATCGATGCGCCACGCCGCGCGTCGTGGCGTCCCGGCCTCTATTTGTCGCATGTACCCGGCTTGCCGAAACTCGACCTTCGTGCTGAAGCCGTTTACACCGATCCTCCAGTATCGACCAGCGTTAGCGGCCGCTTCATGTATTGGGAAGTCATCCAGGTCCAGGGCTACACCAACAACGGACTGCTCTTTGGCGACTGGGTCGGCCGCGAAGACAAGGGCGGCCAGGGCTGGATTACCTATCACCTTAGCGGAAACGAATGGCTCCAGGTCGGCGTGAGAAATCAAAAAGCCGCCAAGGACTTCATCCCCGGCTCAACCACGATTACCCGACCCGGTACGCCTTATCTCATCGAAGGCGGCACCACCATCAATGACATCAACTTCCAGGCCGTCAAGCGCATTGGAAAAGACTTTGAGATCAACGGCAACTTCACTCTCGAACACTGGAAGGCGCCAATCTATCTCCCCGGAGAGCAGACTGTCACCACCACGTCCATCAAGCTCACCTGGTACCCCGAGCGCAAAGCCAGCTTCTGATCAGGACTCGATGAGTGATCCGGCCTGAACTCAACTGCAAAGCTATTTCTTCTGCGCTGACTGCTTCTTCGCCACGCGTGATGTGGGGAAGTATCCCGACTTTGTGCGAACCGTCAGCTTGCTCATCCCCGGCGCGTCGGCCGTGACAAGTATGCGGCGAAACCCCGGCTCCGTCGACGGCTTCGTGGAGTGATAGCCGATCGTGTACTGGCTTCGAATATCGCGCGCAATTTCCGCCGCGATTTCATCCACCTGCTCGATTGACTTCGGGAAAAATGCAATTCCGCCCGTCTCGTTCGACAGTAGCTCCAGCGCCCGGCGCGCATGGCGCACCTCGGCATGGCTCATCTCATCGCCAAACAGAAGGCCGATCGTATAGATTACCGGCCCTGATAGCTCCTGCACGCGCCGGATCGTCTGATCCAGATTCAGCGTCGAGGCGTTATCCTCGCCATCTGTAATCAGAACCAGCACCTGTTTCGGACGTTTGGCATCCGCCACCAGCTTGTCCGCCGATGCGACCACCGCGTCATACAGTGCCGTGCCACCGCGGGACTCGATGTGGCTCAGCCCATCACGCAGCTTGTTTACATTCGAGGTAAAGTCCTGATCGATGTAGGCTTCGTCAGAAAAATTCACGACAAACGCCTCATCCTCCGGATTCGAAGCTTCGACGAGGTCCAGAGCTGACTTGTTGACCGCGGGACGCTTCTTCGACATCGATCCCGAGTTGTCCACAACCAAACCGATCGACACCGGAAGATCAGTGTGCTGAAAGCTGATGATGCCCTGCTTTA
Source organism: Occallatibacter sp. (assembly GCF_049802275.1). Taxonomy (NCBI): domain Bacteria; kingdom Pseudomonadati; phylum Acidobacteriota; class Terriglobia; order Terriglobales; family Acidobacteriaceae; genus Occallatibacter; species Occallatibacter sp. Next base: position 4,754 of record NZ_JBARMD010000472.1, read on the forward strand.
CGCCGTCTTCAAAAACCTGGAAGTTATCCTTCTTAAGCGTCTGTACCAACTGCGTGCCCTGCAGTACCGTGGCGTTCAGCACAACCTCTTCCACATTGGTATGCAGAATGTAGCCTTCCCCCTCCTTGCGCAGAGGTTCCCCAGTCACGGTCGAGGGCTGCTCAACATCCGGCGAACGAACCGGATCGCGATCCACCGTCAGCGACGGCGCCTGGCTTGGCGCGGAAGGCGTTGTTGGCTTCGGCGCCTGTTGTGCGCCCAGCGTGAAGGTCGAAATCGAGAGGAGTGCGGCAAGGACTGCGTTATTGCAAAGGCGCATAGTATCCGGTTCGAGCATGGACCGTGAGTGGAGGCAAACCCGATGGCGGATTTAGCTTCACCTTCACTTTACGCCACTTGCCATCACGGGAGAGATTCTTCGGTGTATAGCCGATCACATATTGATTGCGTAGTTCTGTTGAGATCTTCTCTGCAATGTCGCCCATTTCCGAGATGTCATCCACCCGGAAAAGCCGACCACCTGTTTCTTCACACAATTCATTCAGCAGGATCGGCCCGGTGCGTTCCTCCGGGGTGGCAGCATACGGATCGAAGATCCCAATCGAGTAGATTTCCACATCCGATTCGCGAACCTGGGCGCGAACTTCGCCCTCGGTGTATCGCGACCGGTTATCTCCACCGTCCGACACCACCAGCAGCGCCTTGCGCTCGTGCTTGGCCTCTTTCATCTTGACCACGCCGTAATAAATCGCGTCGAGCAGCGCGGTGCGATGTCCGCTGCGCACCGTCGCCAGCCGCGCCTGGATATCTTCGACCGAACTTGTGAAATCCTCAATCAGCTCCGGCCGGTCGTTGAATCCGATGACAAAGAACTCGTCTTCGGGATTGGCCGTCTTGATGAACTGCAATATCGATTCCCGCGCCCTGATCAGCTTCGACGTCATTGAACCCGACAGATCAAAAATGATTCCGATGGACACCGGCGCGTCTTCCGCGGCGAAGCTGCGAATTTTCTGCTCCCCGCTGTTTTCGTAAACCTGGAAGTCTTCCTGTTCCAGTCCTGTCACCAGCCGGTTCATGGGATCCGTCACTGTGATCGGCACCAGCACCATGTCCACATTCATTCGGATAAGCGAGCCCGGTTTTGCCCTTCCGGCTCCCGTGGCTGCCGGTGCGTCAACACCCGCCGGCGCTCCCGTTCCTGGAGCCGTTGTGGCGGGTGGCGGCACATGCACCTTATCCAGGGGATTGTCCTGCGCAGAAATACCCGATGTAAAACTCAAGCCGAGCACGCAGGCGCAAGCGACCAGCCATGCTCTGAGGGATGCTCTGTGCGGCCTCTGCAGCCAGATGGAGGACGGGTTCATGCGCTCGCACATGGGAATGATGGCGAGTTTAGCACGCTCGACGGACGCCTTGGGTTCCATCACGCAACCCCTCGATTGGTTTGACGACGCCGGAACTAAATCCGTCATCCACGCTGGGATACAATCGACTCTAAGCGACAGTTCCGGCGGCACTTTACCAGCTGACAACCGCCGCGCAAATCCTGCCTTATCTTCGGGGAGCAAGTCCTTCTGCATGGCAAGTATCTATCCATTCCGCGCGTGGCGCTACAATCCGTCGGCTGTTCGGCTGGAAGACGTGGTGACCCAACCCTACGACAAGATTTCACCGGCCATGCAAGAGGCTTATTACCAGCGCAGCTCCCACAACCTGGTCCGCATTATTCTTGGGCTGCCTGAGCTATTTGATGCCGAGCGTGGCGAGAGTGTCTATGCGCGCGCCGCCCGCGACTTCAAGGCATGGCGGGAGCAATCAATTCTCGTCCAGGAGAAGGATCCATGTATCTTCGCCTACTCCCAGCGCTTCCGCGTTCCCGGTACGGATGAAATCAAGGAGCGCCGCGGATTCATCGCCCTCGGCCGTCTGCATGAGTATGCCGACCAGGTCGTATTTCGCCATGAGCAGACCCTCTCCAAACCGAAAAGCGATCGTCTCAACCTGCTCAAGGCCACCCGCGCCCACTTCGGCCAGATATTCATGCTCTACTCCGACCCTGCCGGCAGCGTTGAAAAGATTCTCTACGACGGCACCGGTCCCACCGATGCAGAAGTCACTGACGAATACGGCGTTCTGCACCGCGTCTGGAGGGTCAGCGATCCCGCGGTCATCCGCCTGCTTATATCAACGATGGCCGACAAGAAACTGATCATCGCCGACGGCCATCACCGCTATGAAACGGCGCTGAATTACTCCAAAGAACACGCCCCGGCGGCGCCTGCCCGCACCGAGCACAACGCCAGCGATCTTCCGCAGCCCCCTTACCCCGAAGCCGCCGTCATGATGACCTTCGTCAACATGGACTCCGACGGCCTCGTCATCCTGCCCACGCACCGCGTCGTACACAGCCTGGCCGCCTTCGATCCTGCGGCCTTCGCCCGTGCTGCCGAGCATTTCTTCACCGTCGAAAAGCTGGCTGACTCGCCGGCAGCAACCTACGTCGACACGCTGCGCCGACAAACTGGAATCGCCTTCGTCGCCGTGACTCGCGGTGGCGCATTCCTTCTCCGCTCGAGGCCCGATGCCGCTGCGGCCGCAATGGCTGGCCTTCCTGAGAACCAGCGCCAGCTCGATC
>NZ_JBARMD010000473.1:0-11079 GCF_049802275.1 Occallatibacter sp.
CTGCACGACCGCTCATCTTCTGCAAGTTATCGTCACCGACAGACGCCGCCGCCTTCAGAGCGCCTTCAACATCGTCTTCATGGACGATGTTTCGCTGCTGAGTGCTATGTCCCCACACGCCGGCGAAGCAGTCAGCCTGCAACTCCAAGTCAACCGAAAGCGGGTTTTGCGCGCCATCGTCCTGTTGCGATAGGCGCCGCACCCGCTGCTCGACGCCGAGCAACTTCTGCACGTGGTGGCCAAGCTCATGTGCAATTACGTACGCCTGCGCAAAATCGCCAGTGTCGCCACCGAATTGCTTGAGTTCCTGCCAGAACGAGAGATCGACATACACCTTCTCGTCTTCGGGGCAGTAGAAGGGCCCTGTGGCTGCCTGCGCCGTTCCGCAGCCCGAATACGTCATATCGCGATAGAGCACCAGCTTCGCCTTGCGATACTGCCGCCCATGATCGGCAAAGATCTGCGCCCACGTGTTCTGAGCATCATCCAGCACAAAGCTGATCAGGTGCACATCACGCTGTTCGGCCGGGGAATCGGCCACCGGACCGCTGGGCGGTCCCGGCTGCAAATCTGCCTGCCCACCGCTGCCGGCAAAGAAGTTGCGCCCGGTAACCACGCTGATGATCAGTAGCAGGATGAAGCCGCCGATTCCCATGCCGCCACCGAGACCGAAACCACCGCCGCTGCTTCCCCGGCGATCCTCAATGTCAGAGCTGATTCCCTGGTCCTGCCATTCCATACTGGAGGCCCCCGGATGCCTCAAATTTAGTTTGGCATAAAGCGCAAATCGTCGTCGGCCAGGGAGATTGGGGACCAGGGAAATACGCCCTTGACCGGGGGAATCCATTGGGGGCGCAATGCCGGGGGACCAGACCACGTGACTTTTCTCTGATTACAGAGGCGTGTAGGTCACGACAATATCGGTCACATCAACCGGGCCACCCACCTCAGGTGCAAATGTGATCGCGTTGAACGAAACCGGAGGCCCAGTGAGGGGATAATTCCCCACGGTGCCCGCAACCCCGATCTGCGCTGTCGTCGAGGCCGTTGTCACGGTAATGGTGATCTGCACTGGGAATGGCTGATCGCGAGGGAATGTGCAGCCCGTGGGTTGGAGATCTATGTCGGAGACCTTGTTGTCGTTCCCGAAATTCAGAGTCAGAAACTCACTCTGAGGATCGCCCGTTTTGAAGCTGATGTAGGACTCACCTGCTTTCGAACTCATGAACATCATCGCGGAAGCGTTGTAAACACCGGGGATGGGAGGGGTCTCGGTAAACTCTCCATAGAACGCTCCACCCTGCTGTCCAAGAGGGCCGATCTGCAGCCAATTGCCGCTGTGCGGAAATGTCGGCGAGATAACAACGTTCGGCCCATTGAATTGCGCCGTTCCCACAGCCTGTGTGATGGAAGGCGGCTGACCTGCGGTCGTACTCTCGAAATTCGATTGAAACAAGATGATTGGAGACTTCGTGAAGACGATCCGTCCCCGCAGCGTGATGTTGTAGCCAAGACTTAGAATCCAGGCGTCTGTATCGCGGACCCCCACATCCACATTGACTCCGGTGAAAATATTTCCGACCGGAACGTTGCTCAAGGCATCGATACCAGTCGCAAAGTGATTGGGTCGCCACACATTCACTGCGAAACCAGCATCGATCGATTGATTCTGATCGAAGATCGCACTGAGTGAAACAAAGGGCGCCCATTCATCGAGGGCGAATCCGATAGTGTAGTTCTGGCCCGCCGGTCTGGGGATTGCGTATTGGCCAATCGCCCAGTTCAGCGGCCCGGAGTTACTGGGGCCCGCCATGTCGGGAAGGAACGACAAGTTTGCGTTGAGCCATTGCGACGTACTGTTTCCCTCCAGGTTTGCAGTCACGACACCCGTTAGCACGAGAAGCCACTTCTGATCGTGGATGCTCGCAGGTGGTTGCTGCCCGACTGCAAGAGCCGCCGGGGTGATTAGCCAGTTTTGGCCTGCAAAATTGGTGAGATTCATTTCAGTCTCCCTTCGCCGTCAGGGAGTAGTGCGCGAAGCCCGGCGAACGTTTCAGCTGAGGACAGTTATCACGCCGGCCAGGGATCAACTTGCATTTGTTCCTCGGACAGAGACGATTCACTCCGGAGTTGATATTCTTGGAGGCAGGAGATCTCTTCAGTGGTCAAGCGGCTGGGCACGGGGTTTGCAGGATTTGTGCTGGCCGTTTCAGCCTTTGCCTCCATGGCCCGCGCCGCGTGCAATGGCCCGGCTGAATTGCTCGCCAAGGTCAAGGCCCATCCCACTACAGACAATGCAGTGCTGCTGGGAAGCTGGTATGCCAGCCATAAGCAGTTCGACTGCGCTGTCGCGACATTTCGGGCGGCCATGAATGCCGACCCCAAATCAGCGCAATTGCACTATCTTGCCGGCCTTGCCTACGTCGACGGCAACAAGACGGCTGACGCTCTCCCCGAACTGGAGAAGGCCGTACAGCTCGATCCCGATGTCATTAAGCCCCACCTGATGCTGGCCTTCGTCCTTGATCAGATCGGCAAACACCCGGAAGCCGAGGAGCAATGGCGCCAGGCACTTGCCATCGATCCAAAGTCCGAGATCGCCTTAGAGGGCCTTAGTAAGGATCTGCTCGATCGTAGCGCCTTCGTCGATGTCGTAGTCCTTCTACGGAACGCTCCCCGCACTGAAAAGCTCTCAATCAATCTTGCCCGGGCTTTGGGAAATATGAATTTGCTCGACGACGCCCGCGACGTGCTGACCGGGGCGCTGAACGCCCAGCCATCTTCTCTGCCGCTCTCCAGCGCCCTGATCGTTGTGCTCGTCAAGCAGGTTCGCTATCAGGATGCGATCAATCTCGCGCAACACATCCTTGACCTTAATCCCGCCAGTCCTCAAGCCGAACTGCAGCTCTTCCGCATTCTCGTACTCACCAACCACATCGATGCGGCGCGCCCCATAGGACCAAAGCTCCTCGCGCAGCGACCGCACGATGCTGAGGTTCTCTATCTCAATGGGATTGTTCTTCGTGCGGTGGGCGATTATCCGGGAGCTAAAACTTTGCTCGAACAATCCGTGGCGATTGATCCTAGTCTTCCCAACTCCCACTACGAACTCGGAATGGTGCTGGTCTTCCTGAAGGACTGGGCTCCTGCACGACAGGAGTTGGAGAAGGCAATTGCGATGGGCGCCAAAGAGGCGCAGGCGCACTACCAGTTGGGTCTCGCTCTGCGAGGACTTGGTGAGTCCGCGCAAGCTCAGAAGGAATTCAAGACTTACCAGGATCAGAAAGCGAGCGATGAGTCCAAACTCGAAGCGTCAATGAAGGCCTCGCAGGCTGATGACGACATGAAAGCAGACAAGGTACAGGATGCAATAGGTCACTATAAAGAGGCGATCGCAGCCGAGCCGAATAACGCCAACTTCAAATACAAACTAGCCCTGGCTCTTCATCAGGCAGGCGATGCCGATGGGGAGCGGGCTCAGCTGGAGCAGGCCGTCCAGTTGAATCCAGACTTGCCAGGTGCGCAGAATGAGCTAGGCTACCTGTTGTCGCGCAGCGGAGACTCGACTGGCGCCATTCAGCACTTCCAGTCGGCCGTCCATGCCGCTCCCGGCTATGTCGAAGCCTGGGTCAATCTTTCTGCGGCACTTGCGATGGCGGGCCAATTTCCGGAAGCGCGCGACGCGATCGCCATGGCACTACGCCTGGAGCCGGACAACGCGCAGGCGCAGAAGCTGAACGATCGCTTGTCCCACGATGCCTCCGCACAACAAGCCCACCCGTGATCACGGCAAACCCGATCTGATGCCCGTTTGCCGGTTGGACTGCGGCAATGGGAGAATATAGAAGTTCAAAGAATGACAAAGGTCTTCCCCACTTCCGGCTGGAGCCGGCGAAAACTGTTGCAGGCTGCTCCTGCATTTTGCGCTTCGACACTACTTCCCAGGAGTCTTCAGGCCGCACAGGCTGATACTGCTGCGAAACCGTTTTCCACCTTTACAGATGTCGCCGCGAGCGCCGGCCTGACTGCCACAATGTATTACGGCGTTCCGGAGGCCGTTACCTACATCATCGAGGAGATGGGTGGCGGCTGCGCTTTCTTTGACTACGACAACGACGGCTGGATGGACATCTTCATTCTCGGCGGACGAACCCTCGAAGGAGTTCCGCCCGATGCGTCGAACCGGCTCTACAAAAACAATCGCGACGGCACCTTCAAAGACGTAACCAAGGAAGCAGGACTGTGGGATGCCGGCTGGGCTGTTGGCGTTTGCGTGGGCGACTATAACAACGACGGCTTTGAAGACCTGTTTCTCACCTACTACGGGCAAAACAAGCTTTATCACAACAATGGCAACGGCACCTTCACCGATGTCACAGAGAAGGCTCATCTGACGCACGAGGGCACTCGTTTTGGCGCGGGTTGCACCTTCATCGATTACAACCGCGATGGATTCCTTGACCTTTTCGTATCCAACTATGTCGAGATCGACATGGCGAATGCCCTCAAGCCGTCGCTCAACATTCTCAATTGCAACTACGAGGGCGTGCCCGTTGCCTGCGGGCCAAAAGGACTGAAAGCGCCGCAGCACTACCTCTACAGGAATAACGGCGACGGCACATTCACCGATGTTTCAAAAGAATCCGGCATCGCCGCAATCAAAGGCTCATATGGGCTTACCGCTGTTTCCTTCGATATCGACGAGGATGGGTGGCCCGACCTCTTTGTTGCCTGCGATACAACGCAGAGTCTTCTCCTGCTGAATAATCACGACGGCACCTTTCGCGAAGAGGGACTGATGCGCGGTGTCGCTATCAGCCCGGATGGCCAGGAGATGGCCGGCATGGGTATCGGTGTGGGCGACTATGACCTCGACGGACATCTCGACATCATCAAGACTCATTTCCAACTCCAGCCTGCCGGTCTCTATCGAAACGATGGCAAGGGGAACTTCGACGATGTGGCGCATCAGGCCGGTCTGGCCACGGAGCGCACCTACGTGAGCTGGGGTACCTGCCTGTTCGATCTCGACAATGACGGATTTCCAGATATCTTCTGGGTCACGGGAAATGTTTACGCGGAAGTGGAGAGGATTAACCCCAGATTTCCGTATAAGGGACCCCGCGTGCTGTTTCGCAACCGGGGCAACGGCACGTTTGTCCGACTGGGCGACGAAGCCGGGCCTGCGATTAGTGCTCGCCATGTGAGCCGAGGCTGCGCTTTTGGCGATTTCGACAATGACGGCGATCTCGACATCGTGATTATGAATCAGCATGAAGCGCCATCCTTGCTGCGCAACGACGCCCCAAAGGAGAATCACTGGATCAAGGTTCGCCTGGAAGGCACAAAAAGCAATCGGAGCGCTATTGGCGCACGCGCGCTGGTTCATTACGGAGGCAAAACCCAGGCTCTGGCCGTCATGAGCCAGGCTAGCTACATGTCGTCGAATGACCCCCGCCTTCATTTTGGGCTCGGGAAGGAGACCGCGGCGGACATTGAAGTCGTCTGGCCCACGGGAGCCACAGAAAAATACCCAGCCCAGGCGGCCGACCGTCTGATAACCATCGTGGAAGGCCATGGAATTGTGCCCGGCAGACCGTTCCGGAAAGGCTGAATAGAGGTGATTTGAGTCACAGCCAGAAACGCTGCCTTTTCCGTATAAGTTAGTGGGTTAATTTGTATCCAATTTGTATTGAATTATTCGAGCCGACAACGAAAATCGAGCCCCGGTGACAATTAAGTGCCAATTTGCCAGGATAGGCATTCCGGGTAAATATCGAGAAATATGAGTGATATGGGAAACCGTTTTACTTGAGGCTCCGGTGCCCAAATAGGGCTTGCCCATGGTGTGTCCACTGTGTTATCGATATTCGATTCACTTAGAACTGTTTCTGGCCATGGCTAACTCCGGCGCGTCGGAGCCAAGTTGTGTGCGCAGAGAATAAAAAACAAGAACAACAGATGCTTCAGGAGGCTTGGTAAATGTTTACAAACCACACAAAGACATCGAAGAGTTCATCGATGTCGAAATGGTTTAGGGGAATCCCATGGCTGGTCCTTCCAGTCATGCTATTGTCCTTCGCCATCGCAAATGCTCAACAACTTACGGGAACTTTGAGCGGCATCACCGCCGATCAGACGGATGCTCGCGTTCCCGGAGCCAGAGTTGTTGTAACGAACGCGGCCACAGGCGACGTTCGTGAGACCAAATCTGACGGCCAGGGATTCTTCTCGGTAACCGCACTGATCCCGGGCACGTACAAAGTCACAATCAGTGCAAAAAGCTTCGCCAGCTGGGAAATGAACGACATTCTGATCAACCAGGGCGACAGCCGCACGATTGCCAACATCCATCTGAGGATCGGTTCTGAAGCCACTGCCGTCACCGTTATCTCCGGGGCAGACGCTGAGATTCCTGTTGACAACGCTGAAATCAGCGCGACATTGAACAACGAACTGGTTGACTCCGCCACACTGACGGGGCGCAACGCAGCCGAGTTGATCAAGATGATGCCTGGCGTCACCTTCAGCGGAAATACTTCCCAATACAACAGCCAGGTGACCGGCACCAACAACGGTCCTGCCGGCAGCTTCTCGACGAATGGCACGCAGCCCTACGGTTCAACCGACGTTTACCTCGATGGCGCCAACCTCATCGATCCGGGCAACGCCGGAACGCAGGTTGCCAACATCAACCAGGACATGACCGACAGCGTCAAGTTTTTGTCGGCCTCCTATGGCGCTGAATATGCGAAGGGCCCCGCGGTACTGCAGGCCTTCTCAAAGAGCGGCGGCCAGAAGTTCCACGGCGAGGCATATATCTATGCCCGCAATACCGCTGTCGGATATGCCAACGACTGGTACAACAAGAACCAGCAACTTTCGCAGAACAAACCGAATTCTCTGACTCCACAGAGCTTCTATTATGTGGGCGGCAACATCGGCGGGCCCATCTTCTTCCCGCATTTCAACCACAACCGCGACAAGCTGTTCTTCTGGGCTGGTTATGAGTACATGGACCAGCACCCATACAACTCGCCTGTCCAAATGAACGTACCTACGACGGCTCAGCAAGCGGGCGACTACCGCAACATCGGCGTAGACCCTCACGTCCTCAGCACCTATTCACCCACTTACACTCTTCCCTGCAGCAACACGGGCGCATGGGATGAGGGTTGCGCAGACAAGACGATTTCGCCATGGAACACACCGGGGCAGGATTTCAGTAACTTGTCTCCCTATTTTGATCCCACCGGCAAAATCATCAGTGGCCTGAATCCACAGCCGAATGAGTCGCCCAACGCAAGCAACGGCTGGAATAACTATTCGTTCGCGCCGGTCACCCCGCAGAACCGCTGGGAAGTTACCGGCAAGGTAACCTACGCGTTCAACGACAACAACAAGCTGTGGGGTTCGTATACGCTGCAGCAGGAGACCGATGCCCATCCGCTCTCCATCTGGTGGGCTCCGACTTGGACCATTCCATATCCCTCCGAGCCGGTCGGCAAGGAAACAGCTCACGTCTACCTGGCAAACTACACCCACGTGTTCAGCCCCACTACGACGAACGAGGTTGTGTTTGCGTACTCTCAGTTCATCAACAACAACAGCCTGAGCAACGTTGCCGCGTCCAGCCGCAAAGCACTCGGACTTCCGAATCAAAGTCTGTTTGGGGCTTCCAAGACCGATCAGATGCAGAATTCGCAAGGTGGTTGGAATTCCGGCCTGACTGAAATCAATGAATTCGATTTCAACAGCGGAATCTATGGCCCCGGAACCTTTGGCAAAACGTCAACGGCTCCGTCAATCGCCGATACCTTTACCAAGATCATCAAGACTCACTCGGTGAAGGCCGGCTTCTACTGGGATGCCCAGGAGAACCTGCAGGCCAACGGCAGCAACATCAACGGCACCTACGATTACGAGAACTGGGGCTATACGACGACCCAGAACATGACCCTTGACCGCCTCATGGGGCGCATCACATCGTATAACGAGAACAACACCGACGTGGTTCCGGATATCATCTGGCACCAGTGGTCGATCTGGGCGCAGGATTCCTGGAAAGCGTCGCGAAAGCTGACTCTTAACCTCGGCCTCCGTGCAGACCACATGGGTCAGTGGTACGACAAGCTGGCTGGAACCCAGGTTTGGGATCCCGCCACCTATAGCAACGCAAGCAACCCACCAGCCAACACAGGCCTGCTCTGGCACGAGCTCGATTCGAAGATTCCAACCTCGGGCTGGGTGAGCCCGTTGTTGTTCTATAACCCTCGCCTTGGTGTCGCATATGATGTCACGGGCACAGGCAGAACGGTGATTCGGGCCGGCTTCGGCACTTACCGGTACCAGGTGTCATCCAACGATGCCAGCGGTGCAATGGGTGGTCCTCAGGGCTCGTTCAATTACGGGACCAACGGTGCTAACGGCAATGGCAACGGTTTCTACGGCTATAACATCCAGGGTGGGCTTGTGTGCGTGCATCCCGACCCAGGTGGTCTCGCCGGAAGCTGCTCAGGAGCTACTGCCAAAACCCAGCAACTTGGTGTACCATCTGGCGTCAATCAGAACGGCGCCGACATCAAGGCCGACCAGCAAGGCGACAACAAGGTTCCTTATGCGAATACCTACAGCTTCGGCGTAGCACAGTCATTGCCTGGCCACACCGTAATGGAAGTATCGTATGTGGGAAGCGCGAGTCGCAATCAGCTGCTGAACGGCGCGAATGGCCACATTCAGGATGCAAACGTGACCGCCTACGGCGCCTACTTCACGCCAGATCCGAAGACGGGTAATTACACGAACACTTCACCGCAAAATGGGGCTTGTGGTGCGACAGCCTGCCCATCTGTCCAAACCAACGATTGGCGTCCGCTGAACAACTACGGCCACGTGTGGATTCAGACGCACGGCGGATATGCCAACTACAACTCACTGCAGGTTTCCGCACAGAAGCAATCCGGCAACCTATATGTGTTCACCAACTTTACGTTCGGCAAGGTCCTCGGTACCCGCGACGGTTCCACTTCAAATGGAAACGGCAACGGTTCGGTGGTCAACCCGTTCAACCTCGACGACAATTACGGACCGCTGGGGTATGACCACACCAAGGTCTTCAACTTGTCGTTCAGCTACAAGCTCCCTAAGCCCATTCACAACAACTGGGCACTGGGCGAGCTGATCAATGGCTGGCAGATCTCCAACTACACGACTTATCAGGATGGAGCTCCCTACCAGGCCAACTCGCCGAACATGAACACGAATTACGTTAACGTGGGCCAGGTGTTCACGCAGCCTATTCCGGCCACGGCGATTGGCGGCAATACCACCACTTCAATCTCGACAAACACGTGGTTCGGCAGCAACCAGTACGAAAACGGGATTCAGCCCCTGGTTGTGTGCGATCCTCGCAAGGGATTGCTGAAGGGTCAGTACTTTAATCCCAACTGCTTTGCAGCTCCATTGCCGCCAACGGCAACGTCGTTCGGACAGAACGGTCAGACCATCTGGCCTTATATCCGCACGCCGCATTACTTCGGCAGCGATCTGGCGCTCTTCAAGGCATTCCGTGTCAACGATTCACAGCGGGTCGAGATCCGCATCTCGGCTACCAACTGGCTGAACCACCCGAACGCGCAGTTCGGAATCGCCGGCAATTCTGACAACCAACTTACCTTCAATGGAGTCAGTACCCCTTCATCGATGGTCTATAACTCGCAGACTGCCACAACCGGTATCCCGCAGAATAAGAATGGATATCGCTGGATGCAGTTCGCGGCCAAGTACTACTTCTGATTCAGTTCAGAAGCCTGCAGTCCGAAGGGGTGGCGAAAGCCACCCCTTCTCTTTTTCCCCTAAACCAATCCACAAACCGCTGGCATTCAGCTGCTGCGCGCATTGCCGTTGCCGGCACTCCTTCTTCCCTGCCCGACGTGCATGGCTCACGGGTGCCAAATGTCGGCATTCGGGTGTAACTGCGCAAAGATCAATTAGGGGCGCGTTCCTGACTCGTCTAATTGCTCTTCGGTTTCTGGTTCTTTTGCCTGATCCTGATCTCTTCGGCAATTTCACGCTCTCTTTTGCCGTCTGCCGGGCGATGCAACTCTGAATAAACAGCTGCAAGGAGCCAATGAGGATCGAGCCAGTTGGGATCCGTCCTGGTCAAGTCTTCGAGGATTGCCGCGGCTTCCGCATACTTCCCTGTCTGATCATTGAGCTTCGCGATCTCAAACCGGGTGAGAGGATCATCCGAATGAAGCTGCAATGCAAGTTCCAGCAAAGGCCTAGCGCTCTCGATGTCATTTGCCTTTAAACGCATCGCCCCAAGATCGCGATTTGCCACAAAATCCATCGGGTCGGCTCGCAAAGCTGCCTCGAACGAGTTGGCGGCGCCCGTAAAGTCCTTCAACGCATACCGTGCCTGCCCAGACATGGTATAAAGCCCAGGCAATTTCGGATTCAATTCGATCGCAGCGTCCAAATCTGCGCAGGCGAGTTCCATTTCGTCGCGATAGTATCGCGCGGAGCCCGCAAGCAACCACGCTTCCGCGGACTTCTTTGCCTTTGCCAGTTTTTCCATGCGTGGAATGCCTTCGTCCTGCTTTCCTGAGCGGATCAGCGCATAGGAGTAAACGTATTCGAATTGATAGTCGTCTTCATGACCCCTCTCCATGGGAGCGAGAAGCGCCGCCGCTTCCGCAAAACGATTCAGCTTGTTCAACGTATATCCAAGCAGAATTGCCGTATTCAGATCGGAAGGATGCGTGGCATGAAGGCGCTCGAATTCAACGCGAGCCTGGTTCCAGTTGCCGGTCCGATAGTACGCCATCGCCAGGTTCATCCGCACCGCGTCGTTCTGCGGAGAGAGTTCCAGCACGTGACTGTCCTCTTCAATGGCAGCGTCCAGCTCACCCGCGGCGGCCAGCGCTGCTCCAAGGTTGGCGCGCGCCTCAATCGAATCAGGTTTCAGGACCAGTGCCCGCCTATAATCGGCGATCGCCGTCTTCAAGTCGCCGTGTTCCTGCGCCAGCGCGCCTGCGCGCAGAGCCGACTCGCCATCGCCGACAGCAGTCTGACCCG
>NZ_JBARMD010000474.1:0-6956 GCF_049802275.1 Occallatibacter sp.
ATCGTGCTGGGGGATATCCGGGATGCGCGCAGCGCCGGCACCGCCCCGGAGACGATGGCCGTGAGCAGCGAGATCATCATCGTAGCCAACAGCACGCGCGGATCGACCTCGCCGTTGATCGCAAGCGGCAGTGTGTGGCCGGGCAAAAAGGAACCCAGCGTTTTGCATGTCCACAACGTCGTGGAAAGCGCGACGGCCCCGCCGGCCAGGGCAATGAGAACGTTCTCTACCATCAGTTGCCGCACCAGCACCCAGCGGCTGGCACCCATCGACAGTCGGATAGCGAACTCGCGTCGCCGCGCCACCGAGCGCACTAGCAGCAGGTTCGCGACATTGGCGCAGGCCAGAAGCAGAAGCACCGTTGCGAGCGCGAGAAGAATGGGAAGAGTTCCCGCCATATACACGTTGGCGCCGAACGGCGAACGCCACAGCGGATCGGTCGAGATCTGGTTCGCGCCCTGGTGCTCCACCGGATACTGCGACGCGATCCGCTGCATCAACAGGTTCAGCTCATTGTCCGCCTGGTGAGAATCGACGCCCGGCCGGAGCACTGCCAGCACGTTGAGCCAGGAGGTGCCGCGGTGACCGATGCGGTCACCGGCCCATATCTGCTGGTCCATTCCCAGGGGAAGAAAGATGTCGGTGCGCAATCCGCTCTTGCAGCCGCGAAAGCCCTTCGGGGCGATGCCCACGATTGTGTAGGGATGCAGGTTGAGCTGAATGGTCTTTCCGATGATGCCCGGATCGCCGGCAAAGTGGCTTTGCCACAACCTGTGGCTTAGAACCGCGACGGCCGCGCCCGCTCGCTCGTTATCTCTGGTGGATATCAAGGTGCGGCCAAGATACGGCTGCACGCCCAGTACCTCGAAATAGTCCGCAGAGGTCAGTGCTCCGTAGATACGCTCCGGCTTGGCCGAGCCGGTGATCGAAATGTAGTCGTCGTGATACCCGATCACACCGGACAAGGTCCTGGCGTTTTCGCGCAGATCCACGAAATCCATATAGGAGAACGGCGGACTGGGATGCTCGCTGCGCTCGCCGCGCTGGATGGTGAGCATGCTGTCGATATTCTTCGCCCCCGGAATTGGATTGAAGAGCGTAGCGCTGATCCAACTCAGGATTGTGCTTGTGGCGCCTATCCCCAGAGCCAGCGTAAGCACCGCCGTGAGCGCGAAGCCCGGCGAGCGGCGCAATTGCCGCAATGCATATCGAAGGTCTGCCAGCAGTAGCTTCATCGCATTTTTCCTCTCATCCCTTGCGGAGGCGATACCGTTCACCACCCAGTCAAGCACGAGTTCGGCCATACCGCCTGCTCTTTTACATGTATTCGAGTGATGTCGATCACAAACCAACGAGTCTTGAGCGCAGATGCGTCCGGTTTACGGAATCGAGTGTTCGCAAGTGGACATTGTCGTTCGTATTCAAAGACCCCGGAGCTCGTCCGTCTTCCAGTTGGACACTAACAAACGACAGAGATCTCCGCGGGTCTGGGACTTGATGTAAGGCAAAGACGAGCGTCTTCATATCTGGCCGATTCTTCTTTGAACGCGGGAGCGCGCGTGATTTGTGAGTGGCTTCTGGCCTTCTTTTTGCAGCGCTTCCGGGGTCGGGGCCGTTCCAAATCGCTGTGCCCATTTTTGTGCCCACCGCACCTCAAAATCGGTCATAATCTGGTGTGTACGTGTAGCAAACGACAATGAGGAGGGAAGCGATAAACCAAACAACGGTAGACACTTATAGCAACCGGTAGCAGCAGGGAAGAGGGCGACGTGCACGGCTGTTAACCGAAGGGTTGCGGGGTTCATTTGGGTCTCACGATCACCTCGATCGATCCAGTTTCTGATTTCATCCACCTGCTGCCATTCGCCGACTTGGGCGCTTTTCGTAACGCAGATCGGGTGTTGGCTTGAAGAGCTACTGCAGCCCTGAACTGACGATTCGAATTGAGCGCGTCCCTCGATCCAATGGAATTCGTCGAAGAAAGCAATCCTCATTGAGGCCCTCCTCGTTCTCGCGAAGTTCGCCTGCCTCCATCAGACCATCCTTGCTAGCCCGTTTTGTTTGGTACAATTTGAACAACGGAGTGGTGACAACTTCGCGGTTCGCTTTTTGCTTGGCAGTGGACAGAGATTTGGGGCTTCAGCTTACTGTCCATACTGTCCATTTCTCTCGGAATTCAGTTATATCCGGTGGAGATTATGGAAACAGGCGACGGAGTGGACAGTAAGCAAAGACAGTAAATTCTGCGATTTGCGCTAAGCGATTGAAATTGCAGAGGGGACGTAGCTCAGTTGGTTAGAGCGCTGCCCTGTCACGGCAGAGGTCGCGGGTTCGAGCCCCGTCGTCCCCGCCATAGAAAACAAAGAAGTTAAGGGAGTTTTCTTGGCGACGAACTACAGCACAAAAACAGCACAAGAAACATAACCCAGGTGCTGCTTCAGTGCAAGTGACAAGAAACAAGGCTCCCGAAATCGGGGGCCTTTGTCTTTTTTGCGGGGTGCCGTTTCAGTTTGCCTTGATAGCTGTGGGACGACAAACAGACGAGCCACGAAGTTGTTGAAAGCCCTGCTTCGCTTACACGTCAATCTGTTTGTGCCACTCCTTCATTGGAGCATGAAAGGCAAGGGAAATCCCGGCGGGAAATCGCGCTGCGCTTCGAAAGGAAGCACCCATGACAACCATCTTCCCCACTCCTTCCCACCAGACGACCGTCAACACTCGAATCGGCGAGCTGAAATACGAGAACGAGTATCCGAGCAAGGAGACGGTCAGCAAGCTGTACGACGAGATCGACTTCCAGCGTGCCTGCCAGGCGTACCTTTGGGGATTCCCTCTGGTGAGCGCTGCATCGGTCAGGCGTGGCCTCTTCGAGGATATCGGTGCGACTTACAACGACTTCGAAATGTACCCGAATTATCTCGATGCGAACGGCCTTTGGCTCACGGGCAACACCACCACCATCTACTCTCCCGCCATCCTCGATTTGGCTAAAGATGGGCCTATCGTCGTCGAGATTCCTCCCGGACCAACGGCGGGCATGTTCGGCGATTACTGGTTTATGAGTACCGGAGTAGGCGCGCTCGGTCCCGACAAGGGCCATGGTGGCAAGTTCCTCCTCGTGCCACCGGGGTACACAGGCGAGCTGCCAACGGAAGGTTACTTCGTTACACCATCAAAGATGAACGACACCACGTTTTTCATTCGAGGCATTGTGATGAACGGCGACGTAGATGTGCGTCGCGATGCTCAAGAGGGCGCGCATCTATCCGTATAGCCAGCGCGACAATCCAAAAGCGAACCGGTTTTTCGACGTGTCCAACAAGCCTGTTAACACGCTGGAGCCGGAAGGCCTTGCATTCTGGAAGCTGCTGTCGGCCGTGATCAGCAACAACCCGGTTGCGGATCGTGACCGCTTCTTCATGGCGATGCTGAAACCGCTGGGAATCGAGAAGGGCAAGCCGTTCGCGCCGGATGACCGCCAGAAACAAATACTGGAACAGGGCGCACGCGTGGGGAAAGCCATGGCTCAAACCACCTCGTTTAGTCCACGGCTGGCCAATGTCTTCTATTATCCCGGCAAGAACTGGACGAACCCCATGAACTTCAACACGCAGCAGGATTCTCAGCAAGAATCGGAGCACTACAGCGAACTCGACGAACGCCTGAACTACTTCTACCTTGGCACCTGGCCGAACGAAGCAATGAATCTCCCTTTTCCCTCGAATGGCCAGAGGTACCTTGAGAGCTTCAAGGACAAGCACGGCGTGTGGCTGGATGGCGGGAAAAACTACCAGCTGCGGGTGCCAGCGGATGTTCCCGCGAAACAATTCTGGTCCGTCACGGTCTATGACAACGTGACTCGTTCGTTGGTGCAGAACAGTAGCAACAAGTCCGCGATTACTTCCTACGACAAAATCAAAGTTAACGAGGATGGCTCGACAGACGTCTACTTCGGCCCGAAGGCACCCGCAGGATTCGAAAGCAACTGGGTGGACACCGGTTCGTCGAAAGGATGGTTCGTGTGGTTCCGGTTCTATGCGCCGACGCAGCCATTCTTCGACAAGACCTGGCAATTGCCCGACTTTGAGCTCGCGAATTAGGAAACCTGAGAGCCAGATTGCGGTCGGTTTACCGCCAACCGAGAACCGCCAACCGAGAAATTACTCGTCGGTTAACGCCTAGATCGTCCTAGTATCGCCAAAGTAATCCGGGTGGGCCACCTCCCGACCGGATGTAATATCAGCGCATAGTTTATTAGTGCGGCCTTCTTGAATGATATGAACCGACAGGCAATGGAATTTCCAGATGATGAGAATGGAGACGTTCTCCGTCGCATGGCTGCGAATGGGAATGATTTATCTCTTCCCCGCAACATCGATTTCACTGTTGTCTTTCCGAACGAAAGTACGGCGCAACGGTTTACCACGCCGAGAAGTGCAGCCCGCGCGGCGGAGAACTTTAGCATCTGTCCCCTTCCAGAGGACGCGTTTGATGAAATCAATCGAATTCAGACCAGGCAGAGACTCAATGACGTGGTGAATACCGGCAGTCCTGGTTTCATTCCACGAGTTAGAGCCACATGAGGCCAAACAGCACCCGGAGGTCAACACTCCCACTTCCCGACTTACTCCGCAAAGGCCTTGATGTGGTGTTTTGTGGGATTAATCCGGCGCTGAGCGCAGCCCGGGTGGGGCACCATTTCTCGAGCCCGAATAACCGATTTTGGCGCGTCCTTTATCTTGCAGGATTTACCCCACATTTGATTCGGCCTGAAAACGACAGCACGATTCTTCAATACGGATGCGGTCTGACGGCTGCAGTGGAGCGACCGACCGTGAGCGCCAGCGAGCTTACTAGTCATGAATTTCACGAAGCTGCCGGGGAACTCGAACGAAAGCTTCGGCGTTATCGCCCGCGGTATCTGGCGTTTCTGGGTAAACCTGCGTTTGCAGCTATTTTTCGAAAGGGAAGCGTCAACTGGGGGCAACAGTTCATGAGGTTCGGTGGTGCTGAAGTCTGGGTCTTGCCCAATCCAAGCGGACTGAATCGGGCATTCAGCCTCAAGGAACTCGTATCCGCATATCGGGATCTTCGGATCGCCTCGGAGCGAACCGACGTCGAATCGCGATAATCGAAACGACTCTCTCATTTCATTGATAGGGCTCTTGGGCCGCTAACGAAGGGGCTTCCCACCTCAAAAAATCTCAGCAACCGACCGACCTCTCGGGTGATGCCGATCCGGGTGCTTGTGCCAATGTGCCCGGTCTTCCGAACCGCAGTGCCCAGCCAAAGTGGCCCGTCGGCGCACATGTCAATTCCATCCAGACTTCGGTCGATCTGCAATGCGAGTGCAAGCCGGCCCGGCCCTCTTGCCAGGTCAATCAGCTTGTTGGTCTTGCGGCGCCGCTCCATTAAGTTGATTCCCTCAAGAGGTTCCAATGCCCGGAACAACACACCTGCACCGACGCCCGGCTTTTCAGCCGAGACATTGAGCATGTAGGACACGCCATAGATAAAGTAAACGTAAGCAAAACCGCTGCCCATGAACAAGGAGTGGTTTCGTGCCGTTTCTCCCCGGTAACCATGCCCGCTCGAATCGCCTGGGGGGTATGCTTCCGTTTCGACAATGCGGCCGCTAATCCGGCTTCGCCCTACTTTGCGGACGATCGTCTTTCCAATAAGATATCGGGCCAGCTCCGTCGTATCGACTGGCAAGCGGGCCCGCGACAGCGGCCGGACATCGTGTTCAACGTGCAATCTCAAACTCCTTTCCTCGAGTGTTTACGATTTAGCGCTCGCGGAGAAGCGGACGCTTTGCGACCGGTCTCGCTGATGTGAAATGTACTCTAAGCTTTCGCACCGATCGCATCGCCTGCCGCGCGGAGGGCTGCCAGGGCGGAGTCTGGCTCCGCCGGCACCTGGTTACGCTCATTCGCGAGATAGCGGTGAACATCGGAGATCACCACGGAGCCTTCACCGACAGCCGAAGCCACGCGCTTGACCGAGTTTGCGCGGACGTCTCCGACGGCGTAGATGCCGGGGACGCTGGTCGCGTATGGAGTGCTTTCAAAGCCGGCGGTCCCTCCGGTTAGGATGAACCCCTTCTTGTCGAGCTGTACTGTCCCATAGAGCCAGCCGGTATTGGGCTCAGCTCCAATCATCACGAAGACGTCTTCTATCGCCTTTCGCGTGCGTTCACCCGTACTGCGGTTTACCCAGGTGACGGACTGCAGGTCAGGCTCGCCCTCAAGCGCGACAATTTCGCAGTTAGTGCACAGCGTGATGCGCGAGGAGTTCTCGATGCGTGACACAAGGTACTGCGACATTGTTGCCGCAAGCGACGGCCCGCGGACGATATGGTAGACATGCTTGGCGATGCCCGAGAGAAACATAGCAGCCTGACCGGCAGAGTTGCCTCCGCCGACGACGATCACATCCTTCTCCCGGAAATGACTCGTCTCCATCGGGGTGGCGGCATAGTAGAGACCTCGGTTCTCATAGTTTTCGTAGTTCTGGACCGTCAGTTTGCGATATTGCGCTCCGGAGGCCACGACCACGGCGCGAGCGCATACTGGAATGCCGCCAGCGAGAAGCAGCTTGTGGATTCCATCCACCTGCTCGACGCTCACCGTCTCTCGAGAGATCGCGAATTGAACGCCAAATTTCAACGCCTGTAATTGCGCGCGGCTGGCGAGTTGCTGTCCCCCGATGCCGGTTGGAAAGCCGAGATAGTTTTCGATTTTAGAGCTTGTTCCCGCCTGGCCTCCCGGAGCCAGGCCTTCGATGACGATAGTGCAGAGCCCTTCCGATGCCGCATAAACAGCGGCCGCAAGGCCCGACGGGCCGGCACCTACGACAGCTACGTCATAGATCAGTCCCGGATCTGGTAACTCGGTAATGCCCAACTCATCCGCAAGCTGAGGAATGGTCGGCTGGTGCATCACTCGCCCATCCGA
>NZ_JBARMD010000475.1:0-28158 GCF_049802275.1 Occallatibacter sp.
GTTTTCGATCCAGCCGAAGCATCGGCGGCGCGCCTGGTTGAGGCAATCCGGGGAGCAGGATACGATGCTGTGCTTCCGCACGAGAAAGGAGTTCCTCCCAGGGAACCGGAAGATCGATACGGCAAGGCTGAGATAAAGGCCGCCGTCACGATCATCGCCGGCGCGATTGCCATGTTGCTGGCAATGCCTACCGGCACGCAGATGGGCTCAATGGATCATCTCGTGATGCAAGTCCTTCCCTGGTTGTACGAAGTGCCGCCGGATTATCTGCGCTGGTTTCTTCTGGCTGGGACCGCAATCCTGATGGTATGGGCAGGAAGCGACATCTTCGTGGCTGCTGCCCGCGGCCTGCGGCACGGAAGCACCAACATGAACACCCTGGTAAGCCTTGGGACCGGAGTGGCGTTTGCCTATTCGGCTTACGCTACGATTGCGCCCGCTCCGGATCGCGCGACTTACTTTGACGCGGTTCTGTTGATTCTTGGCTTTCTGCTTCTGGGCAAAGCACTTGAGGCGCGGGCCAAACGGCGCGCTCTGGCTGCCCTCAACGCATTGAGCAGGCTGCGGCCTGCTACCGCCCGTCTTGTGGTGAACGGAGTTGAAAGCCTCGTCGCTCTCGAAGAGGTGCGGATCGGGAACCATGTGCTGGTACTTCCAGGTGAGCGCTTCCCAGTTGACGGGAAGATCCTGGAGGGCCGCACCAGCGTGGATGAATCGATGCTGACCGGCGAGGCAATTCCCTTGGCCCGGCAGGCGGGAGACCGCGTGTTAGCCGGCTCGCTCAACTACGATGGCGCCGTAGTTTGCCAGGCCGGCTCGCTGGGCGAAGACACAGTACTGGCTCAGATAACGCGCATGGTGGAACAGGCGCAGTCGTCTCGCGCTCCAACTGAGCGGCTTGCCGATCGTGCCAGTGCCATCTTTGTGCCGGTCGTGCTGGTGCTGTCCGTCATCACTTTTGTCGTATGGATGGCCACCACCCACTCCATTTCTTTGGCCCTGGCCAGCACCGTTTCCGTGCTCGTCATCGCGTGCCCCTGCGCCATGGGACTTGCAGTCCCGGCGGCTCTGACAGTGGCCGTCGGCCGCGGAGCGCAGTTCGGGGTGCTGTACAAAGGCGGAGAAGCCCTCGAGCGGCTGGCGAATCTGAACGCCATCGTTCTCGACAAGACCGGAACGCTCACCATCGGCCGTCCCGTGCTGCAGGCCGTGCGCCCCGTCAAGGGATACAGCGAGGACGATCTTCTGCGCATGGCAGCCGCGGCCGAGGAGCGTTCCAATCATCCCCTGGCACACGCAGTGGTCGACTTTGCGCGAGCGCGCGCTATCAAGTGGGAGCCTGCTGAAGAAGTCGTGGTCATTCCCGGCCGTGGAGTTGCCGCGCGGGTGGAAGACTACAACTGCCTTTTGGGAAATGAGGCGCTGTTCCAGGAATCGGCAATTCGTTTTCCCGACAGCATTCCGCCGGTGAAGCCCGGCGTGACCCGCCTTTGGATTGCGCTCGATTATCAATCGATTGGCTGTTTCGATGCGCGCGATTCATTGCGTCCCGATGCCGGAGAAGCCGTAGCCGCGCTGCGCAAGAGTGGAATGCGCGTCCTGATGCTCACCGGAGACTCCGCGGCGGCATCGGCCCCCATTGCCAACCAGGCAGGCATTGCCGAGGTTGAGACGGGGTTGGATCCCGCGGAAAAGCTTGCGTACATCCGGGCACTGCAGCAAGAGGGACTACGGGTTGCGATGGTGGGCGATGGCATTAACGATGCGGCCGCCCTGGCGCAAGCCGATGCGGGCATCTCTATGGGCAGCGGCGCCGATCTCGCTCAGGAGGCCGGCGATGTCGTGCTTTTGCGGGCGCAACCGAGCGCGATGATCGCCGCCATCGATCTCGCCAAAGCAACGGTTGCCATCATGCGGCAGAACCTGATCTGGGCCGCCTGCTACAACCTGCTCGGTATACCGCTTGCCGCCGGACTTCTGTATCCGACTTTTCACGTTCTGTTGAGCCCCTGGATCGCCGCTGCGGCCATGGCAATGAGTTCGCTCAGTGTCCTCGCCAACAGCCTGCGATTGCGTTCATGGCAGCCACACTCGCTACCTTCCGCACAGGCAAGTTAAACTAGCGGCAGAGCCTGACCTTGCGCATCCTCACCCGGTACATTCTCGGCGAGATTCTTTCCTACGCACTCATTGGCTGCGCAGTCTTTACCTTCATTCTGTTCATGCGGGATCTGAACCAGATCCTTGAGGCAGTGGTTCGCAACAGTTCCACGTTCGCGAGTGTCGCAGAGGTCTTTGTTTACAGCCTCCCCAACACGTTCAAGGTCACCATACCGATGGCCGTGCTTGTCGGCATCCTGCTGGGGCTCAGTCGCCTTGCGGCCGACAGCGAAATTATTGCCATGCGCGCGTCGGGACTCGGGATTGGTTACTTTGTGCGTGTCGCTTCGGTTGTTGCAATCGGCGGAACTCTGCTGGGGCTTGTGAACTCGCTCTATGTCGCGCCTCGAGCCAATCAGGCGATTCTCGACATGCAGCGGGAACTGGAGACATCGCAGGCCTCGTTTGAGATCCAGCCGCGCGTCTTCTATGAGGATTTCCGGAATGCCGTGCTCTACGTGCAGAATGTTCGCGGCGGGACAGGCGCCTCCAACTGGGACCAGGTCTTCATGGCGGACGTTACCGATCCCGCCAACCCGATCATTACGACGGCTGCATCGGCGACCGTGGTCAGCGATTCCTCGCAGGAACTCCTGATGAGGCTCCGCGATGGTTCCCGCCACGAAACGGTAGCCGGGCAGCCGCAGCAGTACAACATCTCCACTTTCAAAAAGACAGATCTGCCACTCATGCTGAGTCCGCAGAGCGAAATGCACCTGGGGCGCATGGATACTGCCATCTACGCTCTGCCCATGGCAGCGTTGGAAAAGCGCACGCACGGCCCGGATGGAAGAAGATTTCTTCTCGAGTTCTACACGCGTTTTTCCTATCCCGCTGCATGTCTTGTTCTGATGCTGGTTGGCGTTCCGCTCGGTGTCATTTCGCGGCGGGGCGGAAAGAGTTCCGGCCTGGTGTTCACCGTTCTGCTGGTACTGCTCTACTACATTCTCTCGTACACCGGAATCGCGCTCAGCCGGCAGGGAAAACTCTCGCCGTTTCTGGGAGTCTGGATGGCAAATCTGCTTTTTGCCGCCGTCGGAAGTTTTCTGCTTTGGCAGATGGCGAGCGGCGGTCGTGTTCTAAGCGCCATCGCAAATCTGGTGTCGCGCACACCTAAGCCACGGTTCGCTGTTAAGGCGAATGGAGCACATCTTACGGAGTTGCTCGGGCGGCTCCAGCCCCGCTCGGTCCGAATTGTTTCGCGAGGGCTTTTCCCGCGCCTGCTCGATGCCTATGTCGTACGCGAGTTCTTCGGGATGTTCGTACTGGTGCTGGCAAGCTTCGTCATGCTCATGCTGGTTTTCACATTTTTCGAACTCGTTGGAGACATCGTTCGCAACCACATTGCACTTGCGACCGTCGGCGCATATTTGTTCAATCTCGCCCCCAGCATGATCTATACCATCACGCCGCTTGCTGTCCTTATTGCGGCGCTGGTGACCTTCGGCGTTCTCAATCGCAATAGCGAGATTGTAGCTATGAAAGCGACAGGGATCAGCCTTTATCGCCTCGTCGTCCCGATCATTGCAATCTCAGCGGTAGTGGCCATCTGTCTGTTTATGTTCGACGACTACTACCTGCCTTCGGCTAATCGCAGGCAGGAGGCCCTGCGCAGCACCATCAAGGGTCATCCGCCGCAGACCTTCCTTAATCCTGAAGAGAAGTGGATGTTCGGCCAGTCTCATCCCGGTGAGCAGGGCCACATTTTCTACTACCAGTTCTTTGATCCGGACAACGACGCCTTCGCCAACCTCTCAATCTTTGAATTCAATCCCTCCACCTTTGCCTTGTCGCGCCGGATCTTCGCCTCCCGGGCCGTGTGGAACGAGGAGACTGAAACCTGGCACTTCGAAAATGGGTGGGTAAGGAATATCAACGACAACAGCCCAGAATACATGGAGTTCAAAGACACCTCGTTTGCCGAGATTCATGAGGATCCCGGCTACTTCAAGAAGGAGAACTGGCAATCGCAGGAGATGAATTTTCGACAGCTCGACAGTTATATTCGTGACCTCCGCCAGAGCGGTTTCGACACCATGCGCCTGCGGGTCGCATTGTGGCATAAGCTGGCGTATCCGCTGATCGCGATTGTTATGGCCGTTCTCGCGATTCCCTTCGCGCTTTCCATGGGTCGGCGCGGTTCGCTTTCGGGAATTGCGGTCGCAATCTCCGTCGCGCTCGCGTATTGGGTGGTCGACGGCCTGTTTGGCGCTTTGGGCAATGTGAACTATTTGCCTGCGGCGCTTGCGGCATGGTCTCCTGCCGTGCTCTTCGGGCTTACCGGCGGCTACCTCTTGTTGCGGACGCCTACCTGAGGATTCCGCTCGTAATTCAAAATCCGGGGATTCGCCCGTCCCCAGCATTGCCCGTACAATAGAGACATGCTTCGCGAACTGGGCCCGCTGCTCAGCTACATGCGCCGCTATCGGTGGGGGTACCTCTGGGGTACGCTCGCGTGCATAGCCACAAATATTGCTGCGGTCCAGGGCCCTCAGATTCTGCGAAAAGCAGTCGACGAACTGGAACGCGGAGTTTCGCGCGAACGCATTGTTTTTCTCTCCTGTGTTTTTGTCGCTATCTACCTCGTCAAAGGCGTCTTCCTCTACGCCCAGCGCTGGATCCTGATCGGCATCTCACGCGAGATCGAATTCGATCTTCGCAACGATCTCTTCCTTCAGCTGGAGCGCCAGGACGCCAATTTTTATCAGAAGTACCGCACCGGCGACGTAATGGCCCGCATGACGAACGACTTGAATGCGGTGCGCATGCTGCTGGGACCTGCCCTGATGTACAGCGCCAACACCATCTTCTTCACAGTCGGCGCGCTATATTTCCTGCTTCGCATAAGCCCATGGCTCACGCTTGTGGCTTGGGCGCCCATGCCGCTGGCCAGCATCCTTGTCCAATACTTCGGCCGGAAGATCCACGATCGCTTCGAAAAAATTCAGGAGAGCTTCTCCGAAATCTCAGCGCAGGCGCAGGAGAACTATTCAGGCGCTCGCCTGGTACGCGCGTTCGGTCGCGAACAGTCGCAGATGAGCCTGTTCGAAAAGCTGAACCAGCAATATATTACGCGCGCCCAGGGCCTGGTTCAGCTCATGGGAATGCTGTGGCCGACGCTCGAGTTCATCCTTGGCATCGCCATGATCATCACCTTGCTCGTCGGCGGCCACGAGGTTGTCGCTCATCGCATCACGCCAGGCGATTTTGTGGCCTTCAACACTTACATGATTCTGCTGATCTGGCCGATCATCGCCGTCGGATGGGTTGTTAATCTATTTCAGCGCGGAACGGCTTCGGTCGCGCGCATTGACGAGTTATTGCGCGCCAAGCCGGGAATTGACGACAGCGATGCGGACTCCTCGATCCCTGCGGACAAAGTTCTTCGCGGTGAAATCGAGTTTTCCAATCTTAGCTTCAGTTACGGCGAGACGCCGGTGCTCCGCAATATTTCGCTCAAAATTCCCGCCGGCACCAGCCTTGCCATCGTAGGCCCGACCGGGTCGGGCAAGACAACGCTAGTCAACCTGATCTCGCGTCTCTACGAGGCGCCCGAGGGCTCTCTGCTCATCGATGGTCGCCCGATCCGCGAATATCCGCTGGAAGTGCTTCGCCGGAATATGGGAATCGTGCCGCAGGAAACTTTTCTCTTCAGCGAGACCATTCGAGAGAACCTGGCTTTTGGTGTGAAAGCCGTCTCTGCCGAAGATATTCTCGAAGCGGCTGAGGCCGCGCACATCCGGCGCGAATTTGAAGAATTTCCGCAGGGATTTGAAACGACGGTCGGCGAAAGAGGTATGACATTATCGGGAGGCCAGAAACAGCGCCTGGCCATTGCCCGCGCCCTGCTTCGTCGCCCGGCGATACTTATTCTGGATGATGCACTCGCGAGCGTCGACACTTATACCGAAGAGCGCATCCTGGGCGGTCTGCGCAATTACACAACCACCGCGACCACGATTCTGATCTCACATCGAGTCTCCACCGTACGCAACGCCGACCAGATCGCGGTGCTCGATCACGGCAGGATTGTCGAAGTGGGCCGTCACGAGGAACTGCTGGCGCTGGATGGCTACTACGCCAGCCTCTATCAAAAACAGCAACTGGAAGAGGAACTCACGGTCGCAGGTTGATCTACGCTGTCCAGCGGCCGGCTGAGCGCGTTTCGGCGTGAGGCATCCACACAACATCTGTTTCTACGCTTGAGTGGATTCCATCTCTCTGCTGATCGGGTGTGGACTGATTTGATTCGCCGCCTGCCGCGATCTGCTTCCATGCTTCCCGCACGTTTCGGACGTTAGCGATCACCTCCTCGAATTTTTTCCTGGAATTTCTCTGTGAGCCCTGAAGCATGAGCGCGAACATCGCAACGTAAAAGTCCGAAAGAGCCTCCGCGGGCTTGCCGCCTACATCCTTATCCAAAGTCGCTTGCAGGTGAACTACGATGTCCATGCCCCGCTTGACTGCCGCACGGCGTCCCTCGACATCTCGCCGCTCCACTGCGTCGATAGCATTGTGCATGAATCGAATGATGCCGTCGTAGAGAGCAATGGTGAGTTCAACTCCGGTGGCGCCTTCAAGCGCGCGAGCCTGGTACGTATCCATTCTGATGCTCCTAGCCGTTCTGGTTCGTGTTGTATCCCGTGATGGCGCCGTACATCTCGTTAACTTCCTGAATCTGTTCTGGAATCGATTGCAGAATCTCGTTAGCCAAATTCAATTCGGCCGTAAGACTCGTCTTCTGGGTAGCGATCAACGCCTCCTGCTTAGAGACGTTGTCGTTCAAAGTGGTCTCTTCGCTGCTGTCCTCGCTCAGCGCAAGGCTGATCGCGCCTCCCTCGGCGCTGCTGTTGCCAAGTCCATTCAACGTATTCGTGAAGGCCGAACCAAAGCTGCCCGTGTCCTGGAACAGCGAAACCACCTGGTTGAAGTTGGTGTTCAGCGCGTTGCTGAGTTTGTCGGCGTCCAGGCTGATCGTGCCATCGGCACTCGCATTCGCGGTGATCCCAAGCGAAATCAGGGAGTTGATGGTATTGGATCCAAAGGACGAACTCACCGCAGAGAGCAGCCCCTCCTGCAACTGCGCCAGAACGGAGGTACCGTACAGCGGCTCCGGGTTGCCCGAGGAGTCCTTCCCTTCCTGCGCGTTGATGGCCTTCATCGTGGCGTTGTAGTCGGTCACGAATGTATTGATTGCAGTTTCAATGCTGGTCGTATCGTTGTCGATCACCACCTGCACCGTTTCAGGAGCTCCATCGGAACTCGCAGTGCCCGTCGAGAGCAGTTGAAACGTGACGCCCGGAATGGCATTTGTGACTGTGTTTGAGGCACTAGTAATCCCGGTAACTCCGTCTACGGTAATCGTGGCATCGATTCCATTTTGAATCGTCGCCAGCCCCAGGCCAGTGTTGTTATCAGGCGTTGTCGAGTCCGCCAGTGTCGTAGGACTGGTCGGGTTGCTGGCCGCATCGGCAATCGTGATCTGACCGCGAGAGCCACTCGTCTGGCTCACCAGCGAAAGCCTTTGCGTGCCGTCCGCATTGGTCAGCACACTGGCCGTTACGCCGAGATTCGCATTGTTGATGGCTGCGGACAGGCCGGATAGCGTGGTCGCAGTGGAACCATCACCCACCTTAACTGTCTGCCAGCCTCCTGTCCCGACCTTAAAGGTGATGCCGCCATTCAGCGTGTCCGATGCTTTCACCGCATCTGATGCTGCGCTGGAGGTCTGCGCGAGGTTCTGGACCGAGATGGTGTGCGTTCCGGCCACGGCCACCGCACTGGCCGAGGACAAGGCCAGAACATTGGTATCGGAACTTGATCCGGTCTTGTACGCCATCGTGCCGCTGAAGTCCGTGAGGGTCTGCAGGTCGTTTGATAAAGTGGACAATTGTGCGCCCAGGCTGGTGAGCGTGGTGTCCTTGCTGGTGAGTGCCGTCAGCTGCGTCTTCCAGGGCGCCTCCACCGACTGCAGATTGGTCACAATCTGGTTAACGGTACTGGTCACGTCAAATCCCTGGCCGCTGGTTGCGGAGCCGAAATTCAGTCCGACTGCTCCCATGGAAGTTCTCCGAAGTTTCTTCAAGATCAGGTGAAGGGCCACGTTGGAAGAAAGAGAATTAGAAAACGCAAACGAGGCCGACTCGCACGCCAAAGCAAAACGGAGAAGGCGCTGTTTGCAGCCTTCCCCGCGTTGCTTGCGCGTTCAACCTTGACGCCGCGAACTACTGGAGCAACTTGGTGATCAACTGCTGCGACTGGTTAGCCTGCGACAGAGCGGCGATGCCGGTCTGGCTCAGGATCTGATACTTCGACATATCCGAGGTGGCCTGGCCGTAGTCGGTCGCTGTTACATCGTTCACAGCAGCCAATGTATTGGTGGACTGAGTGTTCATGACGTTTTCGACGGCAGTAAGCGTATTGATGTTCGCGCCAATCGTGCCGCGGGAGGCCGCAACGGAAGTGATCGCATTGTTGATTGTCGTGAGTGCAGCCTGAGCCTGCGTGGCGCTCGTGAGGGACGTGCCATCGAGTGAAAGCTGCGTTGTGTCTGTTTTTACGATATCTGTCGCAGCGTTGTTGTAAGACTGCGAAAGCGTACCATCGGAAGTGAAAATCGCAACCGCAGAGCCCTTGTTTGACGCGGTGGCAGCGGCAGCGGCGGTTGCCGGCAGCGTGTCAATCTCCTGAAAGGGTCCTGTAGCCGTTGTATTCAACGTAGCGCCTGTCATAAGCAGCGAGTGACCCGAGATTGAGGCAACATTTGAACCCGCTGCGGTATTGATATCGGCAACAACCTGAGAAAGGCTCTCTCCAGCAGGTGTCCCAAGCGTCACAGTAGTAGCAGCAGCGCTACCCACCTTTACCTGAAGAGTACCGGCTGCAGCAGCAAACGTGTCATTCACGTTTCCCACATTGATACTTGATAGCCCCGTCTGGCTTGCAGCGACGATGTTTTCGGTGATTGAATGGCCGGTGGCGCCGCCCTGATACAGTTTTGTTCCGCCGGTGAGGATAAGTTGATTATTGAGTACGCTCGCAATCGTTGAACCTGCAACGGAGTTGAGAGTCGTCGCCAGGTCGGTGAGTTTCGTACCAGTCATCCCAACCGCGCCGGCTGTAATCGCGGCAGCGTTTGTACTGTCCGCGATCTTTGCGGTTACCGTTGCCCCGGCAGCATTTGTGTAGTCGAAGTTCAAGTAGCCGGTCGCTACCGCAGTTGAATCGATCACCAATTTGTCGGTTGAATTGGCGGAGCTGAAAGCACTGTTCTGCGCGAATGTCTGTATTCCATTGTATTCAGTGGTTCCGTTGATCGTATTGATCTCGCCGAGAATTTTCTGGTATTCAGAATTCGCCGCGGCAGTCTGGCTACTATTCAAGGTGCTGTTACCGGCTTCAGTCGCCAACGTGACGGCCCGGTTGAGCAGGCTGGTCACCTGCGATAATGCACCATCAGCCACCTGCAAGAAGTCGACGCCTTCCGACGCATTCTTCGCAGACTGCGACAGAGCGGTTGAAGACGCCTGGAGGCCGTTCGCAAGCGAGAGGCCGGCTGCGTCGTCTGCGCCGGAATTGATGCGCGAACCAGAGGACAACTGCTGGAGAGTTTTGGAGAGAGACGCCTGAGTATTGCTCAGGTTGTTTTGTGCGTAGATTGCAGAAATGTTATTCAGGACACCCAAAGCCATTGAAGTTCTCCTTTTGAGCTAACTGATTCGGGTTCCCTGCTTCGGGTGTCTTTCCGGGGCTGCTGATCTTGCCCTGCCCGGATCACCTTGGAGTAGGAACCACGTTGCTCACTGGCTTCATCGGCGAGGGGCTGGCGGACTTTATTGATTTTTTCAAGAGGCCCAGCAATTGCCGTTCCAATCATCTTCCTCCACTCCTTTGCCGATAAGAGAGAGAGAAGTCCACTTGGGGGCTTTCCGATCATGATCGAACTCACGCGTCTCAATGGCAATCCAATACTGCTGAACAGCGATCTCATCAAAACAGCAGAAACGTCGCCCGACACCATGCTCACACTCATCAACGGAGAAAAACTGATCGTGCGCGAGGATCGGGGCGAAGTCCTCGATCGGGTGCTGGCTTACCGGGCTGCGTTGCTTGCCGATGTTGCGCGCCGACTGTCGCCAAACGACGCCCTTCGTCGGGCGGCTTCGTTGGCAGGCGTTGAGTTTGCGGGAGAGTTTACTTCCGGCGATTCATCAAAACAGCAACGGAACGAGGATGAAGGTCGATGAATACACACAACGGGACCCCTGATCGCTGAGGCGTAATCCATGGACAAGGGAAGCATCGGCGGAGTCATCCTCGCCATCGCCGGCATTGTCGCGGGTTTGCTGATTGAGGGCGGCAAGATCAGTCAGATTCTTCAGCCCACCGCGGCGCTAATCGTGTTTGGGGGAACCGTCGGGGCAATCCTTCTCCAGTTCCCAATCAGTACCGTCATCTCTGCCTTCCGCAGCATGGCACACGTATTTGTTGCGCCGCAGAAGCAGAATGAAGAGCTGATGCAGCTCCTTATTTCATTTGCAAACAAAGCCCGCCGCAATGGGGTGGTTTCGCTGGACGCAGATCTGGCTGCAATCACGGATCCCTTTCTGAAACAGTCTCTGATGCTGGCAGTGGACGGCACCGAACCCACCGAATTGCGCAAGATCATGCGGGTCGCACTTGATTGCGCCTCGGAGCGTGAGGAGCGCCTTCCAATGGTGTTCGAATCGGCCGGTGGGTTCTCGCCGACCATTGGGATTCTTGGCGCAGTGCTCGGGCTCATCCAGGTAATGCAGCATCTCGACAATATTCAGGAAGTTGGCCGCGGCATCGCCGTCGCGTTTGTCGCCACTATCTACGGAGTTGGCATTGCCAACCTTTTCTTCCTGCCATTTGCCGGGAAGATCCGCATCCACTTACGCGACGATCAGCAGCGCCGGGAAATGATGCTTGAAGGAGTCGTTTCGATTCTTGAAGGAATGAATCCCCGCATGCTCGCTCTCAAGCTGTCAGGATTCCTGAACGATGCAGAACTCGAGAGGAAGGAGCAGGCAGCATGAGTCGCAAGCTTCAACGCGCGAGAGTCAGCCACGAGCGGTGGCTGGTTTCCTACGCGGACTTCATCACTCTGCTCTTCGCCTTCTTCGTGGTGCTGTATGCGTTTGCCAAGGCAGATCAAAAGAAACAAATTCAAGTTTCGGCAGCCATCGATTCCGCGTTTCGGTCACTCAGCATCGCGTCTTCCTTGAATGGAAGCGGACCAAACGATGTGAGGGCGCAGGCGCGCGCCTCCGCAGTAGCGGGCAACTTGAAAACAGAGTTCGTTTCGCCAAAAAGAGTCCAGGCCGACCTCGCACACATCCGGCGAGACCTTCAACGACGGTTGGCGGCGCAGATTGCATACAGCACCATTTCGATTGAACTGGGCCGGGACGGCCTTGTGATCAGTCTGCGCGAGGCCGGGTTCTTCAACTCCGGCAGCGCGAATCCACGACCTGAGACTGAGGCGACGTTGCGGCAGATTGCGGAGTCTCTTGCGGGCACTCGCTACGATGTGCGGGTTGAGGGCCACACCGATACCATGCCGATCCACAGCGCAGAGTTTGACTCGAACTGGGAGCTCTCTTCCGCCCGCGCCACCCGCATTGCGCGGCTATTGCTTCAGATGCACACCATTGCCCCGGAACAACTCTCTGCCGCCGGCTACGCGGAGTACCGTCCCATCGCCAGCAACGACATTGCGGAGGGGCGGGCAAAAAATCGGCGGGTCGACCTCGTGGTGATGCCGCGAGCCGTTCTCGACATTTCGCCGCCAGATACTGCGGAAGACAAGACCGGATGGCGCAAGATTGCCGACCAGTGAACCGGCTTCTTATGTCACTCCAAGGACCTTGACGATTACTCGCTTGCGGCGTTGCCCGTCGAACTCCGCATAAAACACGCGCTGCCAGGTGCCGAGATCAAGCCGTCCGTCTGTTACCGGAAGGGTTGTTTCGTGGTGCAGCAGCAGCGACTTGAGGTGTGCATCTCCGTTATCCTCGCCCGTCTGATGGTGCTTGTAATCAGGCTGCGCGGGAGCCAGTTCTTCCAGCCATTTTCCGATATCCTCAATCAGACCGCTCTCCAGGTCATTTACATAGATCGCGGCCGTAATATGCATCGGAGAAACAAAGCATAGTCCGTCTCTGACTCCGCTGCGCTTCACGATCTGTTCCACCTGATCTGTGATGTGCACCATCTCACGACGCTTCCGGGTTTCGTACATCAAATATTCTGTATAGCTTTTCATCCTCAACTCCTGATAATGACCGAGCCTGTAGCGGCGCTGACGCTCAACCATTATCCTAAAGAAGGTCGCGATCAGAATGAATTCACACGAGGCTGGAACCCTCTCACAGCGCGGGCTCGATCAACTTGCCGAAGGCTCAGCTGCCGAAGCCATTCAGAGCTTTCGCGCGGCCATTGTCGCAGACCCCGACTACTTTGAGGCGCATCATGGGCTGATTCGCGCGCTTCGCGATGCGGGCAGGCTGGAACAATCTGTCGCGGCGGCCCTGGCTCTGATTGCGCTAACGCCAAACGATCCCCTGGCCCACACGGCTCTTTCCATCTCGCTGCAGCAAGCCGGACATGTTACCGAGGCCGAAGCCGCCGCGGCTCGTGCGCGAATCCTAGAGTGGAAGGCGGAGCTGCAATCGTCTGCGGACGGAGAGGTCCAGGGTTGAAGAAGCGAATTCCAGCAGATTCTGCGCAGCGGCTCCGCCTGATGCACGATCGGCTGGCTCGAGCTTATGGTCCGCAGCATTGGTGGCCCGCCCATTCACCTTTTGAAGTGATCCTCGGCGCTTACCTCACGCAAAACACGTCGTGGAAAGCAGTTGAAGTTTCGTTGGCAAATCTTCGCAGTGCCAACGCGCTCTCTTTGGAGGGAATCCGCAAACTCTCCGTTGATCAGTTGCGGGAACTGATTCGTCCATCCGGTTTTTACACCCGCAAGGTACCCGCAATCAAAGCATTCGTCGCTATGCTCGACGCCGAGTTCGAAGGATCACTTTCTCAATTGGCTGCGACGCCGACTGTCGCGTTGCGAAGAAAACTTCTGGAATTGGCGGGGGTGGGCGCTGAGACGGCCGATGCAATTCTGCTTTACGCGCTCAACCACCCGGTTCCGGTTGCGGACGAGTACCTGCGCCGCATTGCAACTCGGCACAGGCTCATTGATCCCGCGCCAGATAAGAGCCGAAACGGATACGAGTCCCTGGTCCAGCTTACACGTGACGCATTCGCATTCGACCCTGAGCCGGATCATGCACAACTCTTCAACGAATTTCATGCGCTGAATGTTGCTGTGGGTAGAGCACATTGTGGAAAGATTCCTGATTGCGAGCACTGCCCACTTGCCGGCGATTTGCGTCGGACGGGAAGGTCTATCCAATAGCGTGGGTCAAAGAAGCCTGTCCACTGAATAGCCTTCGGCCTGTTCCGGAATATAACCGCAGTTGAGCAGAATCCACGTTCACTTTTTGACAAGCATCAAAAAGGGCTCACTCCGATTCGGGATTCGGGTGAGCCCTTTTTAATTTGCAACGCGATCCGGAGAGCGGGCACAAGGTCGAGGTTAGTTGACGTTCAGGAGAGTCGATCCAATGACGCCCTTGAATGTCGCGTTGATATTGGTCTGGCCGTGGCTGGCGCTGGATGCGACGCCGTTCTGATTCAGAACTGCCACGGTCGGAGTCGACGAGGTCCAGGTCGCGCGACCGACGTGATGTCCTGTGTCGACCCACCCTGCTGTGACGATGAAAATGCTCCGTCACAAGCGGCTTGCGACCACGGCATCGGTCTATAGCCAACAGCAAGCTGCTCAGGGATAGTACTTGTCGGCGCAACGGATGGCTCCTTTTGGCGCTTTGAGGCACGCATGGTAACCGTTATTGTGCCCTTATTGTGCCCGCGACCTCTGCCGTGTAGACCTCTGCCCGAATCGGGCATCGGGCTCAATGAGCCCATTGGCCTGAAGTCATCAGTCAAGATGCGACCCCGTCAATCTGTCTTTAACTGGATCATACGGAGGGCGTTATACTCACCGTTGAACAAAGCGTGCGAGGCGGATGCACAATCCATGAAGGCCACCAACCAGCCCACCTCAGAAGCCGATGCGACAAGCGAAGAGCAGCTTGCAGGCTTTATTGAGAAGTTCGACTCAAAGAATGCAGAGTTGATTCGGTCGGTGCGCAAACTATTGAGGAAGCGGCTGCCTACAGCAAATGAGCTGGTTTACGACAATTACAACTTCTTCGTGATTGGATATTGCTCCACCGAGCGACCATCCGATTGCATCCTCTCCATAGCTGCGGGCGCGAATGGAGTTGGGCTCTCCTTCTACTATGGCACCCCGTTACCCGATCCGCATCGGTTGCTCCTGGGCAGCGGCAGCCAAAACCGCTTCGTTAGGATCGACTCTGCGGCGACACTGGCACGTCCGGAGATCGCCGAACTTGTGGCGGCAGCAATCAAACAGGCTGAAAATCGACTCCCAGTGAGCGGCAGGGGTAAGTTAATTATTCGATCGATCTCGAAGAAACAGAGACCGCGCCGTAAAGACTCGAAGTAAGCGTGATACGTAACCTCTCGTCGCATATAGCTGACAAGAGCTCCGCCAGCACATCGTGGTGAGGCCCCATCTTGACCACGGTCAAATCCGATGGATCCGAGTCGTACATTGCGAAGTCGTCGTGGTGCTCGGCGATATTCCGCGCTCGCCTTGCATGCCGAAAAAGCTGTAATCTCGAGGCCGGGGTCTTTCTTCTTATGTTCATGTCTTCGGGGCGCGCGACCAGCTTACGCACGATTCTGCTGGAGAACGCCTTCCTCCTCGGCTTCGTCTTCCTTCTGCCTTCTGCGTCCGGCCAGAAACCGCTGGAAACACTTCTCGTCGGCGTCGATCACCGCGCTGTCACCAGCCTCAACGGAGAATGGCATTACCTCGTCGACCAATCACCCGGACGTGCTCTTTATACCTCTACCGGCGAGATCAACGACAAGTCCTACGCCATGAATGAGCACCCGAACCTCGTGGGAAAGCACAACCAGGAGTATGATTTCTCCACAGCTCCCACTCTCAAAGTTCCCGGCGACTGGAATACCCAGGTACCCCAGCTCTTCAACTATGAGGGTGTCCTTTGGTATGAGCGCGACTTCGAGGCCCAGCCCAAGCCGCGCACCCGCAGTTTCCTCCACATCGGCGCTGCCAATTACCGGTCCCACGTTTGGGTCAACCAGAAAAGGGTCTGCGATCACGAGGGCGGCTACACACCCTTTGACTGCGAAGTCACCGCAGTCCTGCATCCTGGCTCCAACTTCGTTGTGATTGCCGTCGACGCCACTCGTCTCGTCGATGGCATTCCCTCCGTCGGCATCGACTGGTTCAACTATGGGGGCCTTACCCGCGACGTTTCGCTTGTGACCGTGCCAAGTGCTTTCATAGACGACTACGATGTGCATCTTGCCCACGGCCCCAAATTCGACCCAGACAACACTGAGCTCACTGGCTGTGTTCATGTCCTCGATGCTACGGCCGGAACTGCAGTAACCATCGACCTACCCGAAGCGGGTGCCAAGACCACCGTCGGGACCGACGCTGAGGGCAACGCGCACTTCAGCATACGAGTACGCAACCTCATTCTCTGGTCGCCCGAGTCTCCGAAGCTCTATAAGGTACGTCTTACATCCGGCGATGACGAGTTGACAGACGACATCGGTTTCCGCGATATCCGAGTAGATGGGACCCGCATTCTGCTCAATGGCAAGGCGATCTTTCTCCAGGGCGTCAACATGCACGCGGAAGCCCCGGTTCGGGGCGGCCGCGCCTACTCTCAAAATGATGCCGATACAATATTCGGCTACCTCGAGGAGCTGCACGCCAACTTCGTCCGCTTGGCCCACTACCCGCACGACGAGCGCATGGAACGTACGGCTGACCGGGACGGAATCATGGTCTGGTCCGAGATACCCAACTGGCAGCACATCTCATTTGATAAGCCCGAGGTGTATGCCAAGGCCGTCGTAATGCTTCGTGAAATGATCCGCCGCGACCGAAACAAGGCCTCGGTAATCCTGTGGTCCATATCCAACGAGACCCCTAACAATTCAACCCGCACCAGGTTTCTTACCGAACTGGCGAACGAAGCCCGAAGACTCGATCCGACCCGCCTCATCACTTCGGCAATCATCGGCCCACGGCCCAATGGCTTGGAAATGGTGAACAACGATCCACTCTGCGATGCACTCGATGTAATCGGCCAGAACGAGTACATCGGCTGGTACGACATGCCTCCGGAAGACGCCGACAAGGTCAACTGGACATTTCCGCCAAAGCCCGTTCTCATGAGCGAGTTCGGTGCAGAAGCCAAAGTTGGCGATCATGGACCGGTCAACCAACGCTGGACCGAGGAGCAGCAGGTTTACGTCTTCGAGCACCAGTTCGTGATGCTCAGAAAGATTTCGCAACTCCGCGGAACCATTCCATGGATCCTCGTGGATTTCCGTTCGCCCACCCGGAACATCCCAAAGTTGCAGGATGGATACAACCGAAAAGGATTGATCTCAGAAGACGGCCAGAAGAAGCAGGCATTTGCACTCTTTCAGAGAGCCTATGCAGAGCACTCGCTGGGAACGGGCAAATAAGTCGGGATTCAAAACATTCCCTGAGCGTGGTAACCGTCATTTGGCTGGATTGTAGACTCGCGGTTGCGATCCTGGGTGCGGTTGACAATTGTCTGGCTTCCTTATCGAATCGATCCGAAGTGCACATCTTCAGGAGCCGAAGGCGTATCGAGAAACTGGATTGTTGTGGCCGGACCCAGTGCTGCCGGAGCAGTCCATGAATCGAGCGCCCACACTACGTCCTTAGCTGGCGTCAATTCCAGGGCCTGGATCGTTCCAACGCGTTCCTCAGCAGTCGTGCTCCACTCGTTCACCCAGTTATTCACGACGGTATTGCCATTGGGCAACCGCCACGCTTGCTGCAGACTGGCAAAGTGATAAGCATTCGCCTCCGACGGGCTAAACGTCCACACCGTGTCTCCTCTGCGCGTCACTTCTCGCACGCCGATACGGTCGGTGATCAGAATGTTTCCATTCGCCAGCGGAGTGACGCCCCATGGCGCGGTTGCTGGAAATGACCACAATTCCTGGCCGTCTGCGTCGTATTCCACAACCTTGTTCAGATCCATGTGTGCGACCAGCAAGGTCCCATTCGCCGTCAACCGTGCGTGCCGGAACTGCGCATGAATGCTGATCGGATGCTTCACCTTGAGATTGAACTCCTTCTCCACTGCGCCCGTGACAATGTTCACCGCGCGCACCATTGCCGGGTCCCCATTCATAATGAACAGCACATGGTCGTTTCCGATCGGGATGGCGGTATGAATCTCATTGCCCGGCGGTGCGTCGTAGTTCCACACGACCGTCTTCTCAGGAGTAATCTCCGTAACGCCGAATTGATGAGTGAAGAGAATGTTGCCGTTTGATAGCATAGTTGCGTCGCTGATCTCGCCTTTGCCAGACAGGTCGTCGTAGCTCCAGACGATCTTTCCCTGCCGAACGATGATGATCCTGCGGTTATGCGATTCTCCCGCATACATGAAGTCATGAAGAGCCAAATTATTGCCGCGCAGCTGTGTTGACGCGGGGGGCGCAGTTGCTGCCTTGTCGGTCGTTTGAGCAGAATTGGTGCCGGCAATTCCCAGGAATAGTAAGTTGACAACGATCAATCGAAACATGTTCACGCATCCTTAATGCAAGAGGCTTGATAGTTCCGCTTGACTGGAGCGTCACGCGCGCAATCCAATTCCTCACTCCGCGACCGGCCTCGTCAAGTGTTGGATTTTCACCGATGAATACTCTGCAAAAAAACATTGCACTGTCGACCCCAGCCTGTCAAAGACGATCGGATAAAAATGGCGATTTACCAAGGACGAAACCTCGCGAGTACGCAGCGTATTCTTTCCGCAGGTGCAAGAACCATGGATGTGGGCTCGGCGCGCGAGCCCACGCGAGAGTTATGCTGGATAGGTTTCGTTGATCGAGGTACGAGCGAATGTCACTGTCTAGTTCTCAAAAGTCGTTGTGTTTGGCTT
Organism: Occallatibacter sp.; assembly: GCF_049802275.1. Taxonomy (NCBI): domain Bacteria; kingdom Pseudomonadati; phylum Acidobacteriota; class Terriglobia; order Terriglobales; family Acidobacteriaceae; genus Occallatibacter; species Occallatibacter sp. The sequence continues at coordinate 18,300 of NZ_JBARMD010000475.1, forward strand.
TCCTCTTTTTGATTGCCATTGGCGTATTGAATGCCCAATGGGCCCCCCTTGTGTCAGACCCCGACGCTGCGCAGCGTGTTGCCTGGTGGCGCGAAGCTCGATTTGGCATGTTCATTCACTGGGGTGTTTACTCCATCCCGGGACGCGGGGAGTGGGTTCAATGGGCAGAGCAGATTCCAACTGACCAGTACGCTCAACTGGCGGACCAGTTCCATCCCGAGCACTTTGATGCGGATGCCTGGGCAAGCATCGCCAAGGCAGGCGGCATGAAATACATGGTCCTCACCGCGCGCCACCATGATGGATTTGCGCTATTCGATGATCCCGGCAGCAGCTTTACGGCGATGAAATCTGCCGCCCATCACGACTTTGTGGCCGACTATGTCAAGGCTGTCCGCAAGGCCGGGCTCGGTGTGGGGCTCTATTACTCTCCCCTGGATTGGCGCTTTCCCGGTTTCTTTTTCCCGGGCATCTACCGATCCAGCGCTATCGAACTACGCGAGCAATACCAACGGCAGCTGGACGAACTAGCCTCCCACTATGGAAAGTTGGACATATTGTGGTTTGATGGCGGGGGCGATGAGTGGCTTGGATTTGGAGGTGTCGAGTTCACCGGAAGCGGTTGGCAGGCTCGACCCAAGGGCAAGCCATACTCAGGTAACTTCGACTGGGAGGATCGGAAGACGGTCGCACATCTTCGCCAATTGCAACCCGGAATCATTCTGAACGATCGCACCAATGCGCCCGCCGATTTCCGCTCGCGCGAGGGCGACGCAGCACTGGGCGACTTTGACAACCAGCACCCGTGGGAGCTGTGCACAACGATTACGGAAGGCGCTTGGGGCTATCAAGCAAATGCCAAAGTCAAACCGCTGGCCCATCTGCTGGAGTTGCTAATTGGCGCTGCTGGACGCGACGGCAACATGCTGCTCAATGTGGGGCCGCGCCCCGATGGCAGGATTGATCCCGCTCAAGAAGCGCGTTTGCGGGAGATTGGCCAATGGCTCAGTTTGTATGGCGAGGGCATTTACGGCACGCGTGGCGGTCCCTGGCTTCCTGGAACTTATGGCGTCTCCACACATAACGGAAAGATAGTATACGTCCATGTCTTACATCCTCCCCAAAACTCTACCCTGGTGCTGCCGACGCTTCCTGCCCGCATCCTGAACGCAGAAGTGCTGCATGGTAGCGGCGTCCCGTTCCAGCAAACCGCGAAGGTTTTGACGCTCAATTTGCCGCAGGTCCCGCCAGATACTATCGATATTGTTGTGAAACTTGAACTCGCCGAGCCGTGGACAACCAGCGCAGTAGTTCCGGTTCCGGCGCAATAGGCAAAGTTGCGGCCCAATTCAAACAAACATCCTTTCCCGAGTTCTCAACGGCATGTCGTGACTATTTGAAGACTTCTTGTTCGGGAACTCCGAAGTGGTCCGCACGCGAAACACAATCATCAATGGTTTTGAGGATGAACTCTTTTCCGCCACCGTCACCGCATTATGTATCGGCACGTACGCCCTCAGTGATCAAATTTGTCGATTCGGCTGATTGTCCATTCGGCGGTTAGGAGATGTCGCGTTGGGAATTTTTCGCAATCGTACTTCATGTTCCTGTCGGTCATCCAACCGCAATCAAGATTCCACTATGTGATTTTGAAGCAGCTTCAACGCCGAGATTCTTGGTCATGCCACCATCGCCACTTGTAGAGGCCACTGGGAGTCAGGTGGCCGCCAAATTCGAGCATGGGCTTATGTCACTTCCAGACCGCGACGTCTTGCACGATGCCGTTGATCGCTTTCAGGGCCTCTGAGGGTAGCTCGGCACCAACAGCTTTCACATTGTCGGCGATCTGCTCCGGCCGGGATGCACCGAAAATGACAGATGAAACTTCCGGCCGTTTGAGTAGCCAAGCCAGCGACATCTGCGCCATAGTCAAACCGAGATTGACGGCGATGGGTTTGAGCAGAGCTACAGCCTCCAGCAGGTAGTCTGAGCGGTAATGACGGCCTGCTGTCTCCATGAACATGTTCATCCTTGCGTCTGCTGCGCGGCTTCCTGGTGGGGGCTGCGCACCGGCCTTGTATTTGCCGGTGAGAACACCGTGAGCCAGCGGCGAGAAAGCCAGGAAGCCGATGCCATTACGAGCACCCAACTCAAGCACTGCAGCTTCAGGCTTGCGCCAAACGATCGAGTACTGCGACTGGTTTGAGGCGAACGGCGTGAGATGTTCGGTGCCTATAAGCGTTACCGCCGACTGAATCTGCTCGGCACTCCACTCGCTGAAGCCGATTGCGCGCACTTTGCCGGATCGAACTGCGCGATCGAGTGCGGTCAGCGTCTCTTCAAGCGGCGTCTCGGCATCGTAACGGTGGCATTGGTACAGGTCGATGCTGTCGAGGCGCAGGCGTTGGAGCGAATTGTTTAGTTGCTTCTCAATTTGCGCCGCCGAGAGCCCATGGCCCGGATCGTCGCCGACAGGGAAGAAGAGCTTGGTCGCAATCAGATAATTGTCGCGCGGATAGCTTCGCAGAGCCTCGCCGACAATTCTTTCTGCTTCTCCGGCGCCATACTGATTCGCGGTGTCGAAGAGGTTAACGCCGCTTTCGAACGCTGTCTGAACGCAGCGAATGGCTTGTCTGCGCTCGATTCCGCCAGCAATTGTAAGCCAGGTTCCAAAGCTCAAATCTGAAACTTCGAGCGCGCTTTTACCGAGCCGCCGCTTACGCATTTTGCATCACCCGACCCCCTTCGCTTGACGAGTGGATGCTCCCAGCATTGACCTAATTAGGAAACTCCTTAACTCAGTCATCGTGCCACCAGCCTACTCCAGACGCGATCGTGGCCAACTTTCTTGGAGACGCAATTCACGAACCTTTCCAAGAGATGACGACGTCTGCTGTTTAACGCGTCCGGCCATGATCTCGATTCCATTGCTGAAGCGCGAATCGATTCGTCAGTACAGTCCATCAACTGTCCTGCCGACATCAATTCTTCCGTGACTGCCGATCCGATAAAACCCGTTGCACCCGTAACGAATACTCGCATTGGACTTCTCCTTTTTCTGCCCGACCGCCTTCTGGTCCATGGTCCGATGGGCTGTTTCCGGTCCACTGGAATCAACTCTAGAGCTAGAGTTCTGGACTGTATATACTTGGAAGTCCGGTTTCGATTATCAGGAGTCCAAATGGATCCATTGTCACAAATCATCGGCCTCCTCAAGCCGCAAGCGGTCTTTTGGCGCGTCGTGGAGGCACATAATTCATGGACAATCGGCTTTCGCCCCACCAACATTGTGGTGTTCGGCCAAGTCATCGAAGGAGCGTGCCGCGTCGAACGGGAAGACGGCATCGGTTTCGAGCTGGAAGCCGGGGACTTCCTGCTAATGACGGCTCCGCCGAACTGGACGATGGCAGCCTTCGGTGGAGGAGCCACCGCAGTCGACTTCGCAGACGTGATTGAGAATCCGCGCTTAATTCTTTCGCCCACGCATGCGAATCAAATCACGCGGTTCATGGCAGGAAACTTCGCATTCTCACCCGCCAATCGCGATCTGATCTCGACTCTCATGCTGCCCATTGTCAATGTGAGGGGCAACGAGTTTGCGGCGGCTCGGTTGGGCGCACTGCTGGGGACCTTTGGCGAAGAAGCGAACGGAGACCGGCCGGGCCGTTCGCTCGTGTTGGATCGACTCCTGGAACTCATACTCATTGAGGCGTTGCGATATCGCCCCGCCGATATCGTCGAAGGCAGAAGCAGCCTGCTGGCTGGCCTGGCCGACACGCGGATTGGGAATGCTCTTCGCATCATGCACGCCGACACCAAGCGGTCATGGACTCTTGCGGCGCTCGCCCGCGAGGTGGGAATGTCTCGATCCGCGTTCGCATCACGCTTCTTGCAGTTAGTGGGCGTACCGCCCATCGAATATTTGGCCACCTGGCGGATCAGGCTTGCGAAGAGCGCCCTTGCGTCCTCGGAAGTGCCTATGATCGATATTGCCGAGATGGCCGGCTATCAATCGGTGAGCGCCTTCAGTACGGCATTCAAGCGTGTGACTGGCCTCTCCCCAACTCTCTACGTGCAATCTCTTCAGGAAGCAGTTTGAAGGCCGTGTGTCACGCCAAACCAGTCCTGCTACGCGCAGTCTTAGCCAGGCAAGGATTCTGGCTATACGCCAAATAAATCTCTAGTGCCGTATCGACAGCGCTCCGCAGGCAGAGTCTCCTCGTCTGCCTGGAAGCTTGAGGCGGAGCGGTGTTGGTACAATGCACTCACTGATGCCCTGCTCTGCGAATCATGGCAAAGCTGCCCGCTTATGCCTACTCGTATCTACAGGCTCCGCTCGAACCATTTGTAGCGATATCAAAACGCTATATGAGGCGCAAAATCAAACAATGGCGGACGAATATCCTAATGCTGCACGGTTCAGGAGAGCGCGGGATAGCTTGTGTAGCCGGCAGCGTCTCCTCCGTAAAAAGTCGTGGGGTCCGGCACATTCAGCGCGGCTCCGAGTTGCAGCCGCCTTGGTAGATCCGGGTTGGCTAGAAAGGCGCGGCCGTATGCGACAGCGTCGGCATGCCCGGTGCGTAATGCTTCCTCTCCTCTGTGCCCGTCATATCCGCCATTCACAACGTAGAGTGTTTTCCAAAGTGTCCTCAGGCGAGCCGACATGGCGAGATCGTCGTCGCTGCTTCCTTGGCTGTTCTGCGCCGTCTCAACGACGTGGAGGTACCCGAGCCCATAGTCGTTGAGTCTTGCAATCGTGGCGGAGAAGGTTTCGAGAGGGTTGTCGTCCGTCATATCGTTGAAACCACCGGTCGGAGAGACTCGCACGCCGACATGACTGCTGTCCCAGACTTCCAGGACGCGTTCAACCGTTTCAGTGAGAAAGCGGACTCGATTGGACGCAACGCCTCCGTATTCATCGGTTCGCCGGTTTGATCCAGTTTTGAGAAATTGATCGATCAAGTATCCATTCGCTGCATGAATCTCGACGCCGTCAAATCCGGCTTCTTTCGCGTTGGCGGCTGCCCGTCGATAGTCGTCCAAAGTCTCTTTGATCCCGCTCGCTGTCAAGGCAATCGGTTCCGTAACCTGTGCCAGCCCAGTGGCAATCAGCGTCTGGCTGTTGGCACGGATTGCGGATGGAGCTACTGGTTGAGCGTTGTTCGGCAATAAAGACGAATGAGAGATTCGGCCGACATGCCACAACTGAAGGAAGATTCGCCCTCCGCTCTTATGAACGGATTCGACGATTCGGCTCCACGCTCGCACTTGTTCGGGAGAATGAATTCCTGGAGTGTTGATGTACCCTTTGCCCATGGGCGAAATCTGCGTCGCCTCGGTCACGATGAGTCCAGCTGAAGCGCGCTGCGAGTAATAAGTCGCTGCGAGTTTGCTCGGCACGCCATCTGCGTCTGCGCGGTTGCGCGTGAGCGGCGCCATGAAGACGCGATTTTCCAGGACCAAAGATCCAAGCTGAACAGAGTCGAAGAGATTCGCCATTCTGTACTCCTGTTGTTCAACAACGCACTGGGTTGAATGCGATGAGTCGGTGGCGAAGAACCGCTGTCAGGTTCGATGCTGCTGCTCCGCGATCCGACCGGAACGACTGAGTCTAACCCTGTTATTGAGTCGGCAACTCGCTAAGCCCTCTCTGCTCGCAGTTGCTTCCAAACATCAAAAGCAGTGAGCAATCCAAGGAGGAGAACGAGAACGGGAATCACAGGTGGTTTGATACCGAGGGGAAGAACGTTAGCAGGCACCCCAGGCTGCAGGTGGACATAGATTGCCACGCCCATCTGAGTAAAGAGGATGAAACATGCGATCAGTAGGATTTGATCTTTGCTTTTTGCGGTCAGCGATCTCCGAAGCCACGGCGTTAAGAAGAGGACGCCGGTAAGCATTTCCGTCAGCTTGCCCGCGAGAATCGCCTCGTGGGGCAAATGACTCTGCTGAATCTGGATATCAAACCATCCACTGATTGGCTTGAAGAATTTCAGAAATCCGAAAATGAACATCCAAACTCCAAGGAGCAGCGATAAAACTTTACTTAGGCGGCTAGACATCTTCTTTCTCGCTTTCGGAAATCTCGAATTCACAGCGGGGGCCCACGGGGCTCACGATCTACAGCTTCCGTCTATCAAACTTTTATCAAGACAGACCTGTCTGTCTGATACGTTTGAATATAGACAGACTTGTCTGTCTTCTGTCAAGATAAACTCGATGAAGACGCAGAAACAATCCGATCCGCGGGAAAGAATTCTGGACGTTGCCAACCGCCTTTTTTATGCAGAGGGAGTCCGCGCGACGGGCACCGAGAAGATCATGTCCATCGCAGAGGTCGCAAAGGCGACCTTCTATCGGCATTTCGAAAGCAAGGATGCCCTAGTGCTCGCATACCTTCAGAGGCGCGATCAAGCCTTTTGGGATTATCTCTTTAACCCCGCCCGACCAAAGGATCTGCGTGAGGCTCTGGCCAAACTCGACCAAATGGCGAACCGGCCGGATGTCACCAGTTGCCCGTTCCTTCGTATCGCATCCGAATTTCCGGACACTGCCCATCCCTTCCACCGCCAAGTGATCGAACACCAGGACAAAATTCTTGACTATCTAACCGATCTGCTAAAGCCCTTCGCAATCGACAAAAGAGCGGCGGCAGAGAGGCTACTTGCGATCATTGATGGCGCGCTCTCGTTCCGGCTGGTCTATGGTACTTCGAAGAAGGTCCCACTCCTCTCGTCCGCTGAGGCAATTCTCAAAAGCTTTCAGAGCGCGTCAACTCAACGCCGCCGATGATTGGCTGACGCCCGGTTCCGATCCACAATACGAGAGTTACGGAGAGTAATCGCATGGATCAAATCGAAACCACATCGTTCGAGGCAATCAGCAAAACGCAGACGGAAGAATTTGACCTGGTGATCTAAATGAGTTGCTCATCTGGTCGGGTAGTCTTGCTAGGCCACTTCCATACCCCTCACTTCAGGCGACAAACTCGGCCAGTACGAGATCCTCCGTCCAATCGGAGCAGGGGGAATGGGAGAAGTCTTTCGCGCCAGGGACCCGCGCTTGGGCCGCGATGTCGCCATCAAAGTGCTGCCTGCGGGTATGGCTGAGAATCCTGACCGCCTCGCTCGCTTTCAGCGGGAGGCGCGTGCTGTGGCCGTGCTCAAGCATCCCTACCTCGTCACAATCTACTCGGTGGAACACACTGGCGGCACCCATTTTTTCACGATGGAATTGGTAGAGGGGCAGGCTCTCGGCCTGCTGATCTGTGCCGATGGCCTCACCGGACGCACTGTCGATTGCCTGCCGAGGGCATCTCGACGAACGTAATGGTTAAGGGCGCGAACTTGGTTGTGCCTGGCTTCGATGCCTCTCCACGGATCGACAGAAGCGTCCCATCCTGGCCTACCCTCAGTTCCTTGCCATTGAGCAGCACGGTTTGGCTGAAAATATCAGGCGACGAAAGGCTGTATCGTTCTCCGGCAACCGGCAGTTTGAGCAATGCTTCGGAAGTCTCGTCCAGGTTAAGAACCATGAGAGTCACACCGCCGTTTGAATCTTTCATGCACTGCGCGTAAATGCGGACATTCTTTGCGGGCACAACCCCAGGGTCAAGCGATCGAGTTCCCATCGTCCGCTTCCACAGCACAGTGGCCCAATAGTTGGGGCGCGGCTGCAGAGTCTCCTCGTCGAGCATGCCATAGTCGCTACTCGCGAGTGTGTTGTACATGATGCTTTTCACGCTTCTTTGTGCGAGGCTGCCAAACTGGTCTAGCAAACGGAAACTGTCGGCAAAGTCGGCAGCCCAGGTATCCCCGCCGCACGATCCTTCGCCAGTCTCAGTGAGCCAGAGATTCTTCCCCGGCAGATATGCGTCACGCTTCTTCGCATAGAAGTTGTAGACGGTCAGGTTGCGGTCCAGCCACTCAGGAGTGAGCACCTGTGTCGGGTCGGCGCCGCTCACTCCTAGGCAGCGGTGCGAGGGCATGGAATAAAAATGGTACGAGAAGGCGTCGAAGATCGGGCCGGTCGCCCTCATCAAATCGTCCGTGGAAACAATCTCTAAGTGACGTCCGCCCGGCATCGACGGAAGTGGAAGCCCCTCGGCAGCGCTGCCGGGGCCCAGGTAGATTGTTCCTGGTGCCTCGCGATGCAGGAACGCTCCGAAGATCTTTGCGTCCCTGCCGAAGCTGGTTGCATCGTAGCCTTTCGTCACACCGCCGAAGCTAAGCAGGGTGGGTTCGTTCATAAACTCCATCGCTGCTATCTGCCCACCGATCTGTTTTGTGTAGTCAAGCCAGGGTTTGGCTTGCACGGCGGTCCAGACGCCGTTCGCATCACGAGTTCCCGCGCTCGTGGCGACAGAGGCAACTAGGTCGGCATTCACGGCCTTTGCGAAATCGACGACACCCTTCCACTCCGCGCGCGTAAGGACGCCATTAAAGCCTTCGGGCGGACTCTTCAGTGGCGGATCATCGTTGTTCTGGAAATAGGTGGCGTTGCGCCAGGTGCCGCTCACGCGGACGTAGGCTGGACCAAGCTCGGCGGCGAGTTTGCGGAGTTTCGGGTTCGAAAGATCGATGGGCGATCGGTATTGGAAGAGGCTGCTATCGAGACCTGCAGGCTGGTTTCCGGAATGCGTATCGGAGCCACTAGCAGCTTTTTCTGCCGCCGCCTTGTATGGCGCCCAAAAGCGCCCGCCGGTGACCTCGACAGCCTCCACGTTGTAGGAAACGAAGCGGGGATCGACCTCACCTAGAACTTTCATTCTCTGCGGCGACACCGCGGTTTGGGAGGTTGCCGACTGGATGCAGCCGATGGTGAGTGCGCCACCCGCTACCGATAGCTGAAATATGGCTAAGAAGCACTTCATCCTGAACATCCTGAATTTGGAACGACGATTAAGCGTACCACTGGAACGCGGAGTCACCGTCCCATCGATATTGAATGAATCCTGACAGTCCTTCTTTTGGCGCTGTAAGGTACGATCGGGAACCGTTATCAAGCCATATCAAACCCACGACCTCTGCCCTGTAAACCTCTGCCCGAATCGGAATCCGGCTCAATGAGCGACTCGCCCTTGAGGCAACCGTTGAGCTCCGCCCTCGCCGGCGGCGCTCTGTTTATTCCGACCAGATAAAGCGCGTGCCGTCGCTGTCGGCCGGCATGGGACCGGGACTGTCGGCCCGGATATCCACGGTCTGCGGATCGATGCGCAGGAAGCGGTTGGTGACCAATGACATCAGCACCAGTTCGCCTGTCGGCGTTTCAATCCATTGGAAGTTTTGCGCCGTGCCGGACTGGCCGGCCCCAAGCGTCACCCCTCCATCGTTACCGACCGTGACATAGCGTAGGCCCGATCGCAGCGCGACGCGGCCCAACCGGCGGTCGACGATCTCGAACCGCGTCGGGACACCCGAAACCAGTCGCCCATGGCTGGCCGCCAGTCCGGTGGTCACGTGATACGACGCCAGCTGGATCGATCGGCCATAGGGAACGGGCCGCATCAGGCCGTGGGTATGCGGTGGATAGACGTCGATACTGTCGAAATCGGCAAAACCGCCCTCGGCGCCGTTCGTGTTGTAGCTGAACAATCCATAGCGAACGCCCTGAAAGGTGAAGGTCTGGTAGACCAGCACGACCTCGTCGCCGATCGGGGTAAAGGTGATGCCGTCGAACGAATAGCTGAAGCGCGCCCGTTCGGTGAGGAAATCGCAGTCGGCCCGAAGCCAGATGCGCGTCCCGGTCATCTTCACCCGCACCCGCTGGTCGAGGCGCTGGTCATAAAAGATGACGTCGAGTTTGTCGGCGAGCTTTTCGACGCCCAAAGTCGCATAGGGCAGATTGAGCAGCCCCAGGC